>JALWJW010000034.1 GCA_026996935.1 Hyphomicrobiales bacterium | reverse complement strand
TCGCTAAAGGTCAGCGACATTACGATTAAACCTGTTGAGCAGAAAAACTGGGTTGAGGAATCTCTAAAAGGCTTATCGCCCGTTCATGCAGGTCGCTATTTTGTCCACGGCACCCATGACCGCGCTGCCCGCCCACGCACCGCCACCTGCCTTGAAATTGATGCAGGCACCGCCTTTGGTACTGGCCACCACGGCACCACAACAGGATGCTTACTAGCGCTTGATTTTCTCGCCAACGCCCAGAGTATCAGCTCAGTTTTAGACGTTGGTTGCGGTACAGGCGTATTAGCCATTGCGGCGGCTAAAACACTAAAAATCCCTGTCATCGCCAGCGACATTGACCCAATCGCCGTAGATGTTGCCAAACAAAACGCCATAGCTAATGATGTCGCCCCATTCATCACCACCGTGCCAGCGGTTGGCATTGACCACAATGCCATCAAAAACAACGCCCCTTACGATCTGATTTTCGCCAACATTCTGGCTGGCCCCCTGGTCGATCTTGCACCAGACATCGCCCCTCTTGTCTCAAAAGCAGGTCACGTCGTGCTATCTGGCCTTAACTGTAATCAGGAACGCTGGGTCTATGCGGCATGGCGCGCCCGGGGCTTCGTGCTTAAAAAACGATACCGCCTCGATAATTGGACGACATTTGTCTTAGGCTATCCATCAAAACCAAAACACAAAAAAACCCGGCACGTTGACCGTACCGGGCAATTATTGATCGCTGAATGGCTGGGCCGCCGCTTTACGAAATAGAGCTAGAGTCGTTCTGGTTCACATTGAACCAGAACGACAAACTTAAGGTATTGATGATTTTGCATTTCATGCAGTGTTTACGTAACAAACAAAACATGAAACGCTCTAAACTTAAAGTTTGCCCCAAACACGTGAATGAATATCACCACGCGCCACACCAATGTCGGCAAGAAGATGGGCATCCATTGCAGAAAGCTGTTTTTCAGCTTGCCTACATTTGTATGCACGATAGATGCCGTTTGCGACTTTAACAGGAAACTTAGTAACCAAGGCAAACAGGGTACTAAAAATGGCGGTGTTATATTCGAATGTAATTGCAGTCATAACCTGAACTCCTCTAGGTTTTAATTCGTTGTCTTCATCATGAAGACAACATCTCAATTGCCGACCTTATATGGGGCTGCCCAGCAAAAAGACTAACGCTAAGACCTAGACGCTGGCATGCAAACAACGCATAGCTTCGTTCATCTTACGTTAATATTTGCCATTGTTAATCAACATCTATACACAAGATTCATGTATCAAATTTACCAGGACATCAGCCAGGGCGACCAAAGCGCTTCTCGCATTGCCAGCCTTCGCAAACAGCTAGAAATCCACGATCTTGATGGATTTATCATCCCCCATTCTGACGAATATCAGGGCGAATACATCCCCCAATACGCCGAACGATTGGCTTGGGTTACTGGTTTTACTGGTTCGGCAGGCATTGCCATAATTTTAAAAGACAAGGCCGCCATTTTCGTTGATGGCCGCTATACCATCCAGGTAAGTGAACAAATTGACAAAAAAATTATCACCGCCCACGACCTGTTTAAACCGGGCGTTGCCGATTGGATTAAAAACAATTTGCCTAAAGGGGGAAAACTTGGCTTTGATCCGTGGTTACTGACGGCCAAAGAAGCCAGTACTTATCAAAAAGCGGCCCACGCAGCCGATGGAAAAACAATTGCCGTTGATACAAATCTGATTGATGAAATCTGGCATGATGCGCCTGCCAAGCCGTCAAAACCAATCATGGCACAACCACTTGAATATGCTGGCCAAACAACCGCCGATAAAATCGCTGCCATTCAACAAACCATAAAGCAAAAATCTGCCGATGTTGTGGTGCTCACCCTCACCGATAGCGTCTCATGGCTGTTTAACATCCGCGGTAACGAAATCGCCCATAACCCCGTGGTGCTGGCCTATGCTATTGTCCCCGTCAAAGGCAAAGCCATGTTATTTCTTGATAAGGCCAAAGTGTCAGATGATGTTTTGGCCACACTATCACCAACCACAGACATCACCTCACCCGATGACTTTGAAACCGCATTATCAGCCCTTGGCAAAGCTGGCGCTCGCGTCATGCTCGACAAAGCCACAGCACCAGAGAAAATCCGCCTGACATTATTGGCCGCTCAAGCGCCAGTCATCGCCGCAACAGATCCGTGTGTTTTACCCAAAGCCATAAAAAACAAAGCAGAATTGCAAGGTGCGCGCGATGCCCATAAACGTGATGGCATCGCCATGGCGCGGTTTTTATGCTGGTTGGAAGACACCGCCAAAGACGGCAAACTCGATGAAATAACCGCGTCTAAAAAACTGGAACAATTTCGCGCTGACACAAGCGAACTCAAAGAAATCTCTTTTGACACCATTTCAGCGGCTGGTGAACATGGCGCCATCACCCATTATCGTGTCACCACCTCATCTAATGCCAAACTGAAAATCGGCGACATTTATCTGTGCGATTCAGGCGGCCAATATAAAGACGGCACAACAGACATCACCCGAACCGTCATTATTGGCACCCCAACCGATGAAATGCGCACAGCCAACACGTTGGTTCTAAAAGGCATGATCGGTCTTTCCCTTGCCCGCTTTCCAACAGGCACAAACGGCGCGCAGCTTGATATTTTGGCCCGCCAACATTTATGGAACGCTGGGCTTGATTTTGACCATGGCACAGGCCACGGTGTTGGCAGTTATTTATGCGTCCATGAAGGCCCCGCCCGTATTTCCAAAGCTGGCACTGTGCCGCTACAGGCGGGTATGATCTTGTCAAATGAACCCGGATTTTACAAACAGGGTGAATATGGCATCCGCATCGAAAACCTCGTTGCGGTTACAAAACCCAAAAAATGTGGCAATGGCGACCGCTTAATGCACGAATTTGAAACCCTGACATTGGCCCCGATCGATCAGAACCTGATCGACAAAACCCTTTTAACCGACCGGGAAATTAATTGGCTAAACGATTATCACAGCACGGTTTTCAGCCAAATTTCACCATTCCTTAATGAGCACGAAACCGCCTGGCTAAAACATGCCACAAAGAAAATATAAATAATTGAGACGGAATTTCTATTCTTGAGCGTACCAAGCACATACCTCAAACAAAACCCTCAAAAATCTAGGAGTAGAATATGTCTTTCAAAAAACCTCTTATCATCACTATCGCAAGTACCGCCCTCCTCATCGGTGCTACAAGCGTTTATGCTTCTGGCTCAGAAGGCCACGGCAGCGGCATGGGTGGCTCTTATGGCCACAAAGGCGGTAAAAACATTTTCAAAAAACTGGACCTTAACAAAGACGGCGTGATCACCCGGCAGGAAGCCGAACAAGCCCGTGCCAACCGTTTTACCAAAATGGACGCTGATGGTGATGGCACCATAACGATTTCCGAAATTGATCAGGCCATCGAAAAGAAAATGCGCCGTATGAAGGTACGCCTGCGCTATAAATTATTGTCAAAACTTGATAGCGATGGCGATGGTAAGATCACAAAAGAAGAATTTGATTCCAAACCAATGCGTTTGTTTGATCGCGCCGACAAAAATGGCGATGGCAAAGTAACCAAACAAGAAGCCCGTCAAATGATGAAACGTGGTCGCCACTTTATGAAACGCATGATGAAGAAATACAAGCACCAGGACGGCATGGAAAAAGGCATGGGCCATGATGGCGATGGTGAAATGATGAAACACAAAAAGTCGCAAGGTGAAAACTAGCCAATTAAACGCAGGTTAAAGCCCAGGGCTGGGTCTAAATCTGAATCAATCAAGAGGTTGCCTTGTTGGCTAATCTGAAAAATAGCACTCAAACGCAAAGCACCTCTGCCCTTGATGATGAGCAGTTGTTGGCCCTGATGGCGCATACCCCACAAGCGGCCAACAACAATGAAACCTGCACCAACCAGGCCAATAACCGTCAACATGCGTTTTCCATTCTCATGGCGCGCCACCTCGATAAAGTGCGCGCCCTGGCTTGGCGAACCCTGCAATCACACGCTGACACCGACGAAGTGGCGCAAGAGGTGTTTTTGAAAATCTGGCATAAGCCCGACAGGTTCAAACCGGGTAAAGCAAAATTTTCAACATGGCTTTTTCGCGTCACTTTAAACGCCTGCATCGACCGCCAACGCAAAACCAAAACAGTACCAATCGAACCTTTTGAAACGGTTTTAAGAGATGAAAAACCAACACCTGAACAAGCTTTAAGCAAGGACCAACAGAACCAGCAACGCGGCGAACGGGTCAATAATGCCCTACAAAATCTGCCCGATCGCCAACGACAAGCAATCATCCTGTCTCATTTTGAAGGCATTTCAAACATCGAGGCAGCACAAATTTTAGACACCAGCGTTGAAGCGGTTGAAAGCCTGCTTGGGCGCGCCAGAAGATCATTAAAGGCAGCACTTGCAAAAGACATTCACCAATTGCTGGAAACGGGTAACAACAGATGAAACATAACCAAATGAACAACCAGGAAGATCAGGCCCTTGATCACCTTTTAGATCTATCAACACCGGCACCTGCATCCCCACAGCTTGCCCGACACATCCTTGCCGCGGCAAATGCATCAGGCCCAGCATCAAATGTTGTTGAATTCACACCAAAGCGCAATCTGGCAAAACCGCCATACTTAAATCCAGACAATTGGCTTATTGGCGGCCTTATGGCAGCCTCCCTTATAATCGGCATCTGGTCTGGCACCAATGATTTGTCCAACCTGCTTGTCACGGCACCATTAGAATTAGCCGGTATTGAGCAACCTGGCGAATTTGACATTTACCCCGTACTAGACGGCTTTTCGGCTACAGAGAGTTTATTATGAGCAACGCCACCACCCCTGCGATAAAGTGCAAATCCCCCCGCTGGATGAAAGTGCTTCTTATCATTTCACTATCCCTTAATCTGTTAATTGCAGGGGCCATCGGTTCACGCATATATTTTGGCCCGCCGCATTTTACCGTTGCAGGCAAACACGGCCAATTGGCCCGCCCCGATGCCATGCGCAGGGCCGGTTTGCAGATGCTATGGAAATTACCACCTAAAAAGCGTCGTGAAATTCACAAACTGGTGCGCATTCACAAATCGCAAATGCAACCCCAGCTTCAAGCCCTTGCCAAAGCGCGCACCCGGTTTGCCAACACTTTAAAAACCGACTACACCCCACAACAACTTGATGAGGCACTGGCTCAAATGTATGCAGCCCAGGATGCGGTTAAGAAAAAGTCCAACGAGCTTATTGTACGCTTTATTAATCGCCTCACCCCGCAAGAGCGAAAACAATATGCAGAAATACTGCTCGCCCCATCGCATCGCCGCTGGTTTAAACACAAAAATTAATTTTTGGGACAGGACACGAGAAACGCAACACATTTTTACTTTGCAAGCACCTTTTTATGGTGCATTGCTAAACCATGAACACCCCCTCACCGTCTCCAGACAAATCTCGCGGCATACACACTGCGCCCGCATCGCCCAACCCCACCCCACCCAAGCACACCCTTATGGGTAAAAACGCCCTTGGGTATTTAACAGGCCTCGGCTTCATTGCCATTTGGTCAGGATTTATTGTCTTTGCCCGCTTTGGTGTTAAAGGCAATCTCACCCCCTATGACATCACCGCCCTGAGATTTGCCATTGGCAGCATCATCACTTTGCCCTTTGCATATCTTTATTGGCCACCTCACTTACCACTGGCCAAAATTTTAACACTGGCCGCCCTTGGCCCCGGCATCATTTATTCTGTGTTGATGTATGTCGGACTGGATTATTCACCCGCTGCTTTTGCTGGTGTTTTCGCCAATGGCACCATGCCCATTTTCACTGCATTTTTCGCCTGGCTGATCGTCAAAGAAAAGCTACCCCAAAGCGCTTATCTGGCCATTTTCGTTATTCTCAGCGGCAGTATTCTGGTTGGCTATGAAAGCATTCGCGCTGCTGGCATGGCCAATCTAACAGGCGTGCCGTTTTTCATGGCCGCCTCATTTGTGCTGGCTGCATATATGGTTTTATTGCGATTATGGAAGCTCACGGCAAAGCAAACTTTAGCCATCATCAACCTGCCCAATGCAATCGTCTTTTTACCCCTATGGTATTTGTTTTTGCCCTCTGGTATTCATCAGGCAACCAATAATGAAATTTTATTACAGTTGTTATTTCAGGGTTTAGGCCCCAGTTTTCTGGCCCTTATTTTCTTCACCTACACCATTCAAACCCTCGGCACCACAGCCGCGGCAGGTTTTGCCGCTGTTGTCCCCGCCACCGCTGCATTGCTGGCTATTCCCGTTCTGGGCGAAACTTTAAACCTGATTGAGTGGCTTGGCGTCATCACCGTTTCAGTTGGTTTGCTATTATTGATTTTGAAACGAAAGCCTTAGATTTAGGACATTTTAGTTTTGTCCGATAAGCTCAAACCAACCATCTTCACTCACCACTTCAACGCCAAGGCTTTCAGCCTTTTTCAATTTAGAACCAGCACCCGGCCCCGCGACCAGCAAATCGGTCTTGGCTGAAACAGAACCTGAAACCTTCGCCCCCAATCGCTCAGCCATGGCCTTTGCTTCAGAACGGCTCATCTTTTCCAACTTGCCCGTAAATACCACCGTTTTACCAGAAACAGCCGATGTGTCTTCCACCGCTTCTGCATCTTGCACATCAAGTTCACCAAGCAAGAGATCAACCACACTGACATTATGTTCTTCGGCAAAAAACTCCGCCAACGAATTGGCCACCGCTTCGCCAAGCCCGTCAATGTCAATCAACGCATGATATTCTGGCCCCTCACGGTTTGCCGCAATCGCTTTCATTGCCGTGATAAAACGCTCAACACTGCCATAATAGCGCGACAACATTCGCCCCGTGGTTTCTCCAACGTGGCGAATACCAAGCCCATAAATAAACCGCGCCAGTTCAACCTTGCGCGCTGCATTTATCGCATCAAACAAATTCTGCGCTGATGTTTTACCCCAACCTTCACGGTTTTGAATTTTGCTTAAAGCATTGTCTTTGTCGCGTTGCTCAAGGGTAAAAATATCAGGCAGGGTTTTAATCAAACCCGCCTCATAAAACTCATCGATAACCTTATCGCCCATGCCATCAATATCAAAAGCCCCGCGCGAAACAAAATGCTTAAGCCGCTCTAACACTTGCGCCGAACACGCAAGACCGCCCGAACACCGAGACACCGCATCCTGCTTTTTGGTTTTCTCATTAATTTCGCGCGTCACATGGCTATCACAAATAGGGCACCGATCAGGAAACTTGAACGGTTCAGAATCAGCCGGGCGTTTTGATAAATCCACATCAACAATTTGTGGAATAACATCGCCAGCCCGTTGAATGGTCACCGTATCACCAACCCGTAAATCATGCCCACCGCGCAACGGCTCTCCGTTCTGCCCCTTGCCCTCAATATAATCTTTATTATGCAAGGTCGCGTTCGACACCACCACACCGCCAACCGTCACCGGAGTTAAGCGCGCAACAGGTGTTAGCGCACCAGTGCGGCCAACCTGAATGTCAATCGCTTCAATTTTGGTAAAAGCTTTTTCAGCCGGAAATTTATGCGCAATCGCCCAGCGTGGCGCACGCGAGCGAAAGCCTAGGCGTTCCTGATAATCAAGTCGATTTACTTTATACACCACCCCGTCAATATCATATCCAAGGCTGGCACGCTGCTCCTCAATCATATGATAATGCGCAACCATTTCATCGGCAGATTTACACACCCTGGTCAACGGATTAACAGGACAGCCCTAGCGCGTAAAAGCCTCAAACATAACCATCTGCGTTTGAC
>JALWJW010000033.1 GCA_026996935.1 Hyphomicrobiales bacterium | reverse complement strand
CAATGGCACCATAAAGAACCGTGTTGCCAACAATGATGGATTCTTCAGGGACAATGGCGGCATTTTCCGGTGGGCGAATAACGAGTTTGCCGCCGGCAAGGCCTTTAGCAACATAGTCATTGGCTTCGCCAGTTAATCGGATAGTGACACCGCGCGCAAGGAAAGCACCAAAGCTTTGTCCAGCAATGCCGCGCATATTGATGTCGATGGTGTCTTCGGGCAGTCCATCGTGGCCGTATTTTTTGGCCACTTCCCCTGAAAGCATGGCGCCGGTTGAGCGATCAACATTGGTGATCTTTGCATCAAATACCACGGCTTCGCCTTTTTCCAAGGCAGGAGCTGCGCATTCTATAAGGCTGCGATCAAGCACGCTTTCGAGATTGTGGTTTTGCAACTCGGTATGGAAAATCGGGGTTTTGCCTGTTTTGGAGGATTTTGCAAATAATTTGCTGAAATCCAAGCCCTGAGCTTTCCAGTGATTGATGGCTTCTTCACGGTCGAGCATGTCAACCTGACCAACCATTTCATCAAAGGTTCTAAAGCCCATCATTGCCATATATTCACGTGCTTCTTCAGCGATATAGAAGAAGTAGTTGATGACGTGTTCAGGCTTGCCTGTGAAGCGTTTACGCAATACAGGGTCTTGGGTGGCAATGCCAACAGGGCAGGTGTTGAGGTGACATTTGCGCATCATGATACAGCCTGCAGCGATAAGTGGAGCTGTAGCAAAGCCCATTTCATCGGCACCGAGCAAGGCGGCAACGATCATGTCGCGGCCTGTGCGCAATCCACCATCGGCTTGAACAACAACGCGTGAGCGTAATTCATTTTCAACCAGGGTTTGTTGTGTTTCAGCCAAACCGATTTCCCAAGGCGAACCAGCGTGTTTAATAGAGGTGAGGGGCGATGCGCCTGTGCCGCCATCATAACCTGAAATGGTAATATGATCGGCGCGCGCTTTAGCAACGCCTGCTGCAACTGTACCAACACCAACTTCGGATACCAATTTAACGGAAACATCGGCGGCTGGATTGACGTTTTTAAGATCGTAAATCAGTTGAGCCAAATCTTCGATTGAATAGATGTCATGGTGTGGTGGTGGCGAGATGAGGCCAACACCGGGTGTTGAATGGCGCACTTTTGCGATGGTGGCATTTACCTTGTGACCGGGCAGTTGACCGCCTTCACCAGGTTTTGCCCCTTGGGCCATTTTAATCTGGATCATATCGGCGTTTACAAGATATTCAGCCGTGACACCAAAGCGACCGGAGGCCACTTGTTTAATGGCTGAACGCTCGGAAGTATTTTCATCAATCGCAGTATAGCGGTCAGATTCTTCGCCGCCTTCACCAGTGTTTGATTTTGCGCCCATGCGGTTCATGGCGATGGCCAATGTGGTATGGGCCTCGCGTGAGATTGAGCCGTAAGACATGGCACCTGTTGAAAAGCGTTTGACAATTTCTGATGCCGGTTCAACTTCGTCTAAAGGAACGGGTTTGCGGCCAACTTCTTCAGCGGTTTTTATTTTAAATAAACCGCGCAAAAAGTTTGCATTGTGAGCATCGGCGTTGACTTGTTTAGTGAATTCGCGGAATTTGTCCATAGAGTTGCCGCGCACCGCATGTTGCAGGCTGGCCACTGTTTCTGGTGTCCATGCATGTTTTTCACCGCGAACACGATAAGCATACTCACCGCCAACTTCTAGGC
>JALWJW010000032.1 GCA_026996935.1 Hyphomicrobiales bacterium | reverse complement strand
TTGGCGTGATGCAGAAACCTTGCTGGTTTGTGGTACAGACCCTTATGAAACAAAAACCATTCTGTTCACTCAGTGGATTATGAAAGGTATTCAAAACGGTCAGAAATGTATCATGTTGGTGCCACGCCGCACCGCTGGTGTTGCTTATGCTGAACAGAACGGTGGTTTGTGGCTTGATGTTACTCCAGGGACCGACCTTCTGGTTGTCAACGCAATTGCCCGCATCATTGTGGAAAATGGTTGGCAAGATAAAGAGTGGATCAAAAAATGGGTTAACGACAAGTGGGGTTCTTCTTCTGGCTTTGGTCAGGGAACACGAAACACCCCTTGGCAATGGCGCACAACCTGGGGTCAGTTCCAAACTAAAGGCTTTGACGATTGGGCTAAATGGTTACTCGGCCAAGATGAGTTTAAACTTGCCAATGCGGCTAAAGTTTCCGGCATTGATCCTAAAAAGATTCAACTAGCCGCTGAAATGATGGCCAAGCCTAATAAAAAAGGTAAGCATCCTAAAACGTCAATCATGATTGAAAAAGGCTTCTACTGGTCAAACAACACCGGTAACACCGTTGCGATTTCTGCGCTTGGTATTATTGTTGGTGCTGGTGGTCGTCCTGGTCAGATGATTGGTCGTGCAGGTGGTCACCAACGTGGTGGTACGCGCGGCGCTAAATATCCTCGCAACAAGTCACCAATGAAGGTACCAGGTCGCCGTCGCAGAGCGCTTGATACTGATACCTGGACAATGTCTGGTCACACCCGCATGGCTCACGTCATCGGCACGACCTGGATCCAGTCCATGTGTGGATCACAACAATTGTCAGCAAAATTCCAGGAGTTGACAGTTGGAAACCCACATCAGGTGCGTTCGCTTAACAAGGAAAAAATTATCGAAACCTTGAAAAAGCGGGCAGATTCTGGAGGCATGGTTATTATCAACCAGGATATTTATCTTGTTGACCCAATCGGCAACCAGTTCGCAGACATCATTTTCCCTGCCGCAACATGGGGTGAAGAAGACTTCATGCGTGCTAATGGTGAACGTCGGCTACGTTTGTATCAGCGTTTCTATGATGCTCCAGGTGATGCTAAACCTGATTGGTGGATCATTGCTCAACTTGCAACGCGTATGGGCTTCAAAGGCTTTGATTGGAAAAATTCAAACGAAGTTGCTGAAGAAAGCGCACGTTTCTCACGCGGCAACCGCAAGGATTATAATATGATTCATGTGGCGGCTAAGCGTGAAGGCAAAACCCTTCATCAGAAATTGGCTGAGTTTGGAACCGATGGTATCCAGGGTCCGGTGATGATGGAAGATGACGGAACACTTGTTGGTACAAAACGCTTACACGATACTCAACGTAAGCTTCCTGCAACAGGTGCTGCCGGTGCAAATATGCTCAACAAGAAAGCCACTCACTTTAATTCTCAAACGGGTAGATGTAATATCGAGAAAGCTCGTTGGGAATGGTTCTCAGACTATTGGGAGTGGATGAACCCGAAAGGTGATGAGCTATGGTGCACTTCTGGACGTTCAAATGAACGTTGGCAGTCTGGCTTTGATGATCGCCGCCGTCCATACATCGTTCAACGTTGGCCTGACAACTGGGTAGAGATTAACCCGGAAGATGCC
Organism: Hyphomicrobiales bacterium; assembly: GCA_026996935.1. GTDB lineage: Bacteria > Pseudomonadota > Alphaproteobacteria > Rhizobiales > Aestuariivirgaceae > JALWJW01. The sequence goes on along the minus strand of JALWJW010000032.1, from coordinate 6,230 downwards.
AAAGCCCGCGGTATCGAAAGTGGTGACATGGTCATGATTTACTCAGATCGCGTACCACGGTTGAAAGAAACTGTGCTCGGTATTGAAGGCGATGACTATAAGTTCTCCGGCCAAATGAGAAATGGCAATGTAGAGCTTACTGAAGCAGCCGTCACAGCCGTAGCGATGGTTACTCATGCAGTTAAGAAGAAAGTGATTTACATGGACTTCTTGCACACATCTCAACCGGCAAACGCGCTTGAAGGAGCGATTGTTGATTGGATGAGTGGTAACTATAACTACAAAATGGGTGTAGCTAAAATTAAGAAAATTGGTGTCTCGCCATATAAAAACACCTTCCGTTCTATGTCATTTGCACCACGTGATATTAATGTGTAATTGAAATAAAAGTTTCGGAATAAACAAGCTTTGGGCCGCAAGAGAATTCTCTTGCGGCCTTTTTCGTTAAAATTAAAAAACTCGTTTGCTCTGTTGACGAATATCAATGGATGTTTTGAACGAATGTGGTCACTTGAAGTTATTGAATTTAATCAAAAGGTGATGTCGTGGCGAAACAAAAACAACCTGTTACAGTCAGAGCATTTGAACAAATATGTGAAACACTTGAGTCAGGGATTGATATTCATCGCTGTGTGGCAGCAACTGCAATTGCGCAGATCAATCAGGCCGGGTCAACTCAAGCACTGGAAAAAGCATTGCTTGATGAAGATGAAGACGTGCGCGTTGATGTTGTTGAAGCTCTTGCAACCTTGAAAGATCCAAAATCAGCAAAAGCGGTGATGGAAAACCTTTTAGGCGATCCGGTTCCAGAAGTAAAAATAGCCGCTATCGGCTTGCTGAGTGATCTTGACTATCAACCCGTGATTCCCGTTTTGCTAAAAATGGCAGCAGGTAACTTTGAAGACATTAATCTTGATCAAGGGGAGTTCTTTTCATCGGGTTGGGATGATACTCTGGTTCTTCAGGCTGAAGCGATACGTGCATTGGGGAAAATGGCAGTAACAGAAGCGGTTGATCCCATTTTACAGGCGTTAAATGACGAATTTGGCCAAGATATCAGTCATATCGCTATTCCAGCACTTGGTAACATGAAACAGGAAGGTCTGTCTGCACTGGAAGGGTTGTTGAAACAGGGCAGTCCACAATTACGGCGGCGTATATGTGAGAGTCTGAACCTAAACGCAGCCCCAAAATCTGATGAAATGATTGCCGCATGTTTAAAAGATGAAGATGGTGGGGTGAGACTGGCAGCACTTGAAAAATACATAGAGGCAGATATTAACGATAACCGCATCGTAAAGTTTTACGACGATGAAGATGCAGATATTCGTCAGTTGGTTGTAGAAAGCATTGGGGCCAAAGTGCCTGCCAAAATTAATCAATTACTTTCTGATCCATCACCACTGGTTCGTCAGGCCGCGTTTCGTGCAATTGCGGCCGAGCCTGAAAGATTTGAAAAAGAAGGGTTCTCTGAGGTTGTCCGCAAAGCCATTGCAGGCGTGCCCGAAGTGGCTGGCGATGCTGCAATTGCCTGGGCGGTTCTCATTGGTGAACCATCAGCACAAAGTCTGGGTAATGCATTGCAAAATGACAAACAGCCCATTGGTTTCCGCATGGGGCTTATCCAGGCACTTACCTTGTTGGATGATGCAGGGTTTCCATATCTGGCACAGGCAGCAGGTGATCAAAACCGTCAGGTAAGAGTTAGCGCATTAACCGCTTTGGCTGAAATTGCCAAAGAAACAAGTTGGCCCAACAACGCAAGCGAAACCTTATTTGCAGCATTAACTGGTGATCTTGTTGAACCACCAGCCGATTCCGAAGACGCTGAAAGTGAAACCAGTGATGCTGAAACTGATAATGTTGAAACTGATAATGTTGAAGCCAGAGATGATGAACCAGACGGTGAAAAGAAAGCAAGCGAGCAGGTGATAGAAGATAAAAGCTTAGAGCCTGATTCCAGTGCCAGCCAAGAACAACAACAGCAAAAACCTGTTGTTGAAAAACAAGCTGTCTCAACTCTTGAACAAATGATGTCAAAGGGTATTCAAACCGAAGCACAAGCTGATCCTGATGCGGAAGAAGACGAAGTCGAGTTAACTGAAGAAGATGACCGTTTTATTGAGATTTCCAAAATGCGGGCGATGAAAAAAGGTAAAGTTTCACTTGATGTGAAGGTTGCTCCCCATCAGGATGTGCGTCAGTTTTCAGCCCGACTACTTGGTGACTTTGTAGAAAAGGGTGTTCCAGAAAGTCTGGTAGCGGCCCTTGCCGAAGATGATGATGAACTAAAACAGTCTTGCCTGGATAGTTTGGCTGTCATTGGCAAAGAGACGGGTAAGATAAAGAAAAAGCTTTATAAACCCATTGCCAAAGAAACCGAAAATCAGGACCGCGGAATTCGAATGGCAGCAACAAGGTGCCTTGGTTTTATTGTTGGTGATGATGTAACTGAGCGTTTAAATGAAATTTGCTCAGACAAAGATGTTCATGTGCGACTTGAAGCCTTCAGGGCACTGACTGGTAGGAAAGGTCAAACCCAAGCCATGGAAGATGCCTTACTGGATGAGTACTCCGGGGTCAGAACTGTCGCTATTAAGGCTTTGGGCGCAGAACAACAATCAATGGAAAAGTTGATTGAACTTTCTTTCAAACATGACGGTATGCATCTTGATGATATCGTATCAGTGATGAAAAACTGGAATGCGCAACAAGCGGCAGAAATCTATTTGAATGTTGTTAAAGACGAAGCCCGAAAACGCGATTGGCTGGTGGCAATTAAAGCGATCGGTGAATTGCTTGCTCCTCAACAACATAACGAAATTCAGGCTGTTGCTTGAATCATGACTAACCCTTGAAAGGTTCGAAAAATGAAAAATCTTGTTAAAGGTCTCGTATGTGCCGCTGCAATCGTCAGTGTCTCAAGCGTATCGCAAGCTGCAAAATATAAAGAAATTGAGGTTAAAGACGGTGGCAGCATTTCTGGTAAAGTTGCTGCAGGTTCTGTTGTTGCCAAAACCAAAAGCTTCACAATTTCTAAAGACCCTCAAATTTGCGGAGAAGGAAACCGTAAAGTTCCATTGGTGGAAGTTGAAAACGGGGTTGTGAAAAATGCTGTTGTATATCTTGCTAAAGTAAAACAGGGTAAACCATTTCCCGATGAACTGAAAAACGTCAAACTGGATCAGAAAAAGTGTACATTTGTTCCAGCATTTACCGTCATGGCCAATGGTGGCAAGCTTACAGCGGTTAATGATGATGCCACTTTGCACAATATCCACACATATGAATTGATCGGCAAAGCCCGCCGAACACTTATGAATGTTTCGCAACCAACTAAGGGCGACACCGTTACCAAAAAGGTGAAAATGCGCAAAGGTGTTGGTATGAAAATTGAGTGTGATGCACACGACTTTATGCACTCTTATATGTTCGTAGCTCAAAGCCCTTACTATGCTGTCATTGATGCAAAAGGTGGCTTTAAAATCGACAATATTCCGGCTGGAAAATACAAAGTTGTTCTTTGGCACGGCTTCCTTGGTGAAGTAAAGGGCGGAGAGATTGAAGTTAAAGCAGGTGGCAATACCAACGTGAATCTTTCATTCAAGTAACCACAAAAAAAGAGGCCAGCCATGCAACAAGCGATCAAACCCAAGCGTAAATTTAATGCTTTTGATGGATTTGTTCTGGCTGGCGCTTTGGTGAATATTGCCGTTATTTTACTTATTTTCGGTTATTGGGTTTTGTACGGATGAAATTCATACTACTCGCCATTCCGGTCGTAATGATCTTTGCTAATGTTTTTGCAACTTCAAAAACAGACGACATGGTGTTGATAAAAGCAGGGCCGGTAAAACTTGGTGCGCCCGATAAAAACTCACTGGTTGGCCCCGCAATTTATCAGGTTGACGGGTTTTGGATTGATCGTCAGGAAGTCAGCAATGAGGATTATAACAGGTTCATAAAAGCCACAGGACATAAACCAGCCGAATTTGCCGATGATGATGAGTTTAACGCACCAGACCAACCCGTAACAGGGGTGCGGTGGGCTGATGCACGCGCCTATTGTAAATGGGCTGGAAAGCGCCTGCCAAGTGAAACTGAATGGGAAAAAGCGGCGCGTAGTGGTGATGGACGAATTTACCCTTGGGGTAATAAGTTCAAAGCCCAAAACGCCTATCTGTCAGGTGAGGTGCCATTAAAGCGGGCCGACTATCCCTCTCAAGATACAACCCCCTGGGGATTAAAAGGCATGGCAGGCGGAGTTTCTGAATGGGTGAGCGATGTCCAAATTGCATCAGGTGGCGTGTGCGGGCGTGGTATGTCGGTTGAACCTGCCTTTGTGACCAGGGACCAGAGTTTATTTGATAAATTACTGTCAGAAGGTGGAAAACTTGCAAGATTTGCCCCTGCTTGTAATGTTGGTGGCAAGGGTTTTGCCCCTGAAATTGTGGCGCGGAACCAAAAGTTGTCAATGACGTTGGCCCGTTTGGGTAAACCCGGCTGGGGTATGCAGAAGTGCGCCTACATTAAAGGCAATAATTTTTCCGGCCGCCCACATATGACCAAACTCACCAATCGGATGTGGGACTACACAGATACATACGCAGAATTTGTCGGTTTTCGTTGCGCCAGATCACAACGAAAATAACTTTCGATCCCAGGAGAGCGAAATGTCATTACAGCTAACCGAACCGCAAACTTTTGATGAAACACGCCAGGGAACTGCACCTGTTTCGTTACGTCGTATTATGGTGGCGCTCGATCAATCAGATTATGCAAATCAGGCCGTCAATGAAGCCATTCGTTTAACCAAACCTGTTGACGGCACTATTATTGGTATTCATGCCTATGCCGCAAAAATGCACGACCGCCGCTTTAAACAAATGGAAGGCGGATTGCCAGAGCGCTATCGATATGAAACCGAGATGGAGCATCAACGCGATGTCCATGAAGATTTAATCGGCAAAGGCCTTGGCATCATCTCAGATAGTTACCACGACAATGCACAATACCGTTGTGATAAAGCACAAGTAGAATTTGAACGCTTAAGCCCGGAAGGTAAAAACTATAGCTGCATCATTAAAGCGGCCAGCAAAGGCGATTGCGATGTTCTAGCTTTAGGATCTCGCGGCCTTGGTGCTGTTGCAGGCAGCACAATAGGCAGCGTTTGCGAAAGGGTGGTACGCCGTTCCCCGATTGATGTTTTGGTGGTCAAGGACAAACATTTGAAAATCGGTGATGGCCCGATTGTGGTTGGCATTGATGGATCGGATCAATCATTTGGTGTTCTAAAAACTGCCATGGTCATTGCGCGCCAAACAGGGGCCGTTGTGCATGCACTTGCCGCTTATGATCCATATTATCACTATGTGGCATTTAATAAAATTGCTGATGTATTGTCCGATGAAGCCGGGAAAGTTTTCCGCTTTAAGGAGCAGGAACAACTGCACGAGGAACTCATTGATGACGGCATTGCCAAAATATATTTGTCTCACTTGGCCGTTGCTAAAAAAGTGGCCAAAGAAGAAGGCGTTGAAGTGGTAACCGAATTGGTTGCTGGTAAACCGTTTCAGGCAATTCGAAAATATGTTGAAGAAGTTGGTGCCAGCCTTTTGATGGTGGGTAAAATTGGCGTTCATGCTGATGCAGGGCTAGACATTGGTGGCAATACAGAAAACCTGTTACGCATTGCCCCGTGTCACTTATGGATCGGTCAGGCAACACATTTTCCCTCCATTGATGTGATCGCCGAGGAAACCATTATGTGGTCAGACGAGGCCGATGAAAAAATGTCTCGTGCTCCAAGCTTTGTCCAGAACATGGCCCGAACCGCCATCGTTCGTAAAGCCCATGAAGAAGGCCACACCTTTATCACCAGTCGGTTTGTCGAAGACGTAATGAAGCAAATGATGCCAGGTCAAAAGGGCAGTTCTTCATCGACCCCCGATGATAAAATGTTTGAAAAATATCAATGGAACGAAGATGCAAAAGCATTGTTAGATTCAATTGGTGATGAGGGTATTCGCGAAAATGTTCGTTTGCGCGCTGAAAAATATGCTCGCCGTGATGCTGCCGAAAAGGTTGAAACCTCTCATATCGATCCATTTATGGAAGATGCCGAAGAGGAGTTGGCAGTTTTAAACAGCGCACCCAAACTTGAATGGGCCGCCGCTTACCTGGCCCGTTTGCACCGCGTGCCAGAAGCTTTTCGAGGTCAAGCCCGTGAC
>JALWJW010000031.1 GCA_026996935.1 Hyphomicrobiales bacterium | reverse complement strand
CTCTGGTTCTGGCAGTTTTTCTGCCTTTTTAATCAATTCTTTCAGCGGATCTGGTTCCGGTTCCTTAACAGGTTCTGGTTCTGGCGCTGGCTCAACTTCAGCTTTTTTCACCTCTGGCGCAGGTTCAGGTGTTGGCTTTGGTTTTTTAACTTTTTCCACTTTTGGCGGTAAAGGTTTTTCTTTTTCCGGCAAGGGTTTTGAGTCTTTCTTGGTCGCAACCTGTTGGGTTTTTCCTGTAAAATCAACAATCTCAACAGGAATAGATTCTTGCACCTTTGGCACCAGTTCATCAGTTTTTGGCAATACAATAACCGCCGCCAGTAAAATACTGACGTGAACAATCACTGATAAAATTAAACCAAAACGCATGAAACGCCCTTTAAAACTCTTTAATCACTTCGCCGTTTATTTACTTCGCCGTCGGATCTGTGACCAGCCCAATGCGCTTAAAACCTGCCCTGTTTAATGCGCCCATCACTCGCATAACCTGACCATAGCCCACAGATTTATCTCCGCGCACAAAAATACGCTCTTCAAAACCGTTTTTAGCAATAGCCTTCAATTTCGGCACGAGTGTGTCCAAGTCAATCTCGGTTTCCTGCAAGAAAATTTTCCCATCAGACTGCACAAACACATTAAGAGGTTCATTGTCTCCTTGTAATTCTTTAGCCTTGGTTTTAGGCAGTTCAATGGGTACCCCGACCGTTGTTAAGGGTGCAGCCACCATAAACATAATCAGCAACACCAGCATCACATCAACAAATGGGGTGACGTTAATTTCTGCCAATGGTGCATGCGATGAAGAACGCTTGCGCCTGCGGCCACCGCCGCCTCCCGCTCCACCAATTGATGCACCCATTTTTTAAACCCTCTCATCAAGTTGACGCGAGATAATCGCAGAAAACTCATCAGCAAAATTCTCCAACCGCGCCGCCAGCTTGCCAGTATCAGAGGCAAATTTATTATAAAAAATAACCGCCGGAATCGCTGCCAGCAAACCAAGTGCTGTCGCAAATAATGCTTCAGCCAGGCCAGGTGCCACAACCGCCAAATTGGTACTTTTAGAAATCGCAATCGCCTGAAACGCATTCATAATGCCCCAAACCGTACCAAACAGGCCAATAAATGGAGCTGATGAACCAACCGTAGCCAAAAACAGCAATCGCGATTCAAGTCGCGCCATTTCACGCTGTAATTGCACATCCATAACTTTTTCAATACGCTTTTCAAGCCCATGAAAACCGGCGCGCATGGCACTTTCCTGCGACCGTTTCCATTCACGCATTGCCGCCATAAACAGTGAAGCCATGGCTTGATTGTTTTTCGGCCCTAAAGTTAAATACAAATCATCAAGAGATTGCCCCGACCAAAACAGAGTTTCAAATCGATCACATGCACGCCGGGCTTTGTTGATTGATACAAATTTTTCAAAGACAATGGCCCAACAACCAATTGACGCAACAACCAGTCCAGCCATCACAATTTTTACGACGATATGCGCTTGCAAGAATAGATTGAGCATGCTTTGCCCACCATCTTGTGTTGCGTTTTCCACTACTGCTTGCGCAACTGCTGTTTCCATTTGCCCTCGATCTCCAAAATGCGCCTCAAACGCCCAAACTCACACCAAAACTCTTTGTCAAACTTAAGGCAGGTTCCATCACGTGACGGATCACCTCAGGTGTAGTCTCAAAATATACACTCGTCATATTAAGGTTA
>JALWJW010000030.1 GCA_026996935.1 Hyphomicrobiales bacterium | reverse complement strand
TGCCAAAAATTGTTGACTGGTACATGGACGGCAAAATTGAGATTGACCCAATGATTACCCATACGCTGAAATTGGAAGACATCAATAAGGCGTTTGATTTGATGCACTCTGGCGAGAGTATTCGTTCGGTTGTGGTGTTTTAAGGGGGGATATCCCGAAAGGTGTAATGAATTACACCCTATGTGAGTTGGCCATGTAATGGGTCCTGACCCTTAGTTTTCAGCAATATTGACAGTAAGTTTAAAAGTTCTTTGTTTGAATTGGCAAGATCGTGGTGGGATAGTGCTTGTAACCCGATGAGTGAGGCATAAATCAGTCGTGCGTGAGATATGCTGTTTTCATCATTAAAGCCATATTCTAAAAACAGCACTTTTAAAAAATCCAAACGTTTTGAATCGATTTGTTTTACGGTCGCGCTAACTTCGGGGTCATAACGTGCCCAATCGCGTATGGCAGCTTCTGCTAAAACGCCGCCATATTTATCGTCACGGCCACTTGTTGCTGCTATGATTAGGTTTTTCAATTTTTCAGCCGGGGATGCGGCGGTTTTTTCCAGGTCTTTGATAACAGCTTGTGTTGCGGTGTCCTTCCAATGTGTCAGCATTTGCGATTTTAGTGCGGGGACATTTTTGAAATGCCAGTAAAATGAGCCTTTGCTTACATTTAAGTCTCTGGCGATAACTTCAACTTTAATTGCTGCCGGGCCACCCGACGTGAGGGCGCGGAAAGCTGCCTGGAGCCAAGTTTGGCTGTTAAGTTTTTTCTGTTGCATAAGTTACCATACGCTAGCGTATTGACAGTTGCAAATAAATTTACTATACGCTAGCGTATGGTGAATTTGTGAGGAAAATATGGGAAAGTATTTAATTGGTTTAGCTGGTGTTCTGTCTGTAGGGATTGTTTTTGCTCATGTCATTGGTGGTGGCCTTGATGTGCATTCACCTATTCTTTCAAGTGATTTATCAGATCTCTTAAAAGGTTATGTCTCGGTTTTGTGGCATGGTGTTACCTCAGCCATTATTCTTGGTAGTGTTTTGTTGCTTATTGCGGCATGGCATCAACCTGTTCGCGTCACGCTGACGTTGATTGTTGTTGCTCAATATGCCGCTTTTGCCGGGGTTTTTATTTATTACGGTATTATGCGGTTTCAGTCTGTTGTCGAAATGCCACCCTGGATCGGGTTTAGTGTTATTATCTGCACGGCGATGGTGGGGTTATGGCTGGATAATCGCGAAATGAAACGTGCGATGAAAAAGGTGCGTGTGGTATGATATTCACGCTGGCAGCTCTGGTTTTTATTATTTTGTTCGTAATTTCTCTTATTCATATTTACTGGGGGTTTGGTGGGGTGTGGCCAGCGCGGGACGGACTGGCTTTATCACGAATGGTCATTGGGGTTGAAACAACAAGTCCGCCACCCGGGTTTGTGACTTTTGTGGTTGCAGGAATGATTTTCATTGCCGGTTATCTTCCAATGGCCTGGTTGAACGTGTTTCCCTGGCCCGTGTCACAAACAGTCTTGTACATTATGATGATTTCTGGCGGTTTGGTGTTTTTGTTACGTGGTTTGGTTGCCTATACACCGCTCATGAAAAAGTATTCCACCGTGGAACCTTTTACGAGTCTGAACAAAAAATATTACTCCCCGCTTTGCTTGTTCATTGGCGTAAGTATTTTTGTTATTTTGTTCAGTTAATATACCGCAGCGATGTCTGGCTTTGATGG
>JALWJW010000029.1 GCA_026996935.1 Hyphomicrobiales bacterium | reverse complement strand
CAAGGATTTGGCCTGCTTTGCGTTGTTCTGGCTCGGCTGTTTTAATGATTTCCAAACGTGGGGTCACATCAACGCCAAGGTCTGCGACTGATTTTTCATCCAAAGGCTTTTTCTTTGCTTTCATAATGTTGGGCAAAGACGCATAGCGTGGTTGGTTTAGGCGCAAATCTGTGGTGATAACCATAGGCAGTTTGGCTTTTATGGTTTGCAAGCCGCCATCAATTTCACGGGTAATTGTGCCATCGCCATTGATTTCAACTTTTGAAGCAAAGGTGCCTTGCGGCCAACCCAAAAGCGCGGCCAGCATTTGGCCGGTCTGGTTGGCATCATCATCAATGGCTTGTTTGCCAACAATGACGAGACCTGGTTGTTCTTCATCAACAACAGCTTTGAAAAGCTTTGCGACTGCCAATGGCTCAACTGCATCGTCATGTTTGATTAAAATGCCGCGATCAGCACCCATGGCAAGGGCGGTGCGAATGGTTTCTTGTGCCTGTTGTGGGCCAACAGAAACAGCGATCACTTCGCTTGCTTTGCCTGCTTCTTTTAAACGAAGGGCTTCTTCAATTGCGATTTCATCAAATGGGTTCATAGACATTTTGACGTTTGCGGTTTCAACGCCTGAACCATCTGCTTTAACGCGGATCTTGACGTTGTAGTCAATGACGCGCTTCACACCTACCAATATCTTCATATGATCTGCTCTTTAAAATTGAAGTGAAATTATTATTACAAATGTTTGTGCGCTGCAGCATATGTCGACGTTTTTGGCGCGTCAATGCTGCAAACGGATAAAAACACAGTATTTACGACGTTGTGCAGGTGCCGATAGGAATCAAGCGGTTTTTTGGGCAGGATTTTTACTGGCTAAGCGTTTTGCCAAGCGGTGACGCAGTAAAAATGCCACGACTCCACCAAAGATAAAGCCGCCAATATGAGCCCACCATGCCACAATCACTTCGCCCTGTTGTGGTTGCAGTGAATTAAACACTTGAAATCCAAACCAGCCAATTAGTGCGATCAAGGCAGGGATGGGAACAGGAATTTTCAAAAACAATAAAACCCACACACGTGCTTTTGGAAAAAGCACCATATAGGCGGCCATAATGCCCGATACAGCCCCTGATGCGCCAACGAGCGGGCTTTGGGATGTGGGGGCTGCAAGGGTGTGGGCACCAGCAGCCACAACTCCGCAAACGAGATAAAAAATTAAGAACCCGATATGTCCGAACGCATCTTCAACATTATCCGCAAACACCCAGACAAAGGCCATATTGGAGATAATATGAAGCCAGCCTGCGTGCAAAAACATGTAGGTGATTAAGGTTGCTGCTTCGGGGATTCGCTCTAAGGCGGTGGGGAGCACTTTGTCGTTGGTTAAAAGAGCAGGCACGGCACCAAAAGACACCGCAAGCGAATGAGCATCAATGCCACCATTGATAATTTGAGTATAAAAGAAGATAATAAAATTGATCACAATGATTGCCCCACAGACCATTTGAAATCGAATGATTTTCAGGGTGGTATTATCGTGAAGGGGCAGAAACATTATGGTGAACTTTCATTTGTCTGTGGAAATTAAGTGTGGATTATTCTCACCGGTTCTTGCCGGGTACCCACAACACATCGCCGTCGTATTTATGATTGACCCAGCGGCTGGCAACAAAAAAGAAATCTGATAAACGGTTGATATATTTAAGAGCAGCGGCGGAAATAACTTCGTTTTCATCCTGT
>JALWJW010000028.1 GCA_026996935.1 Hyphomicrobiales bacterium | reverse complement strand
TCAGCGATTATTAAATTGATCGGGACAACCAAAACAACCATTGCCGCCATTCGTGATCGCACGCATTGGAACTCTGCCAATATTAAACCTGTTGATCCTGTTGCGTTGGGCCTTTGTACGCAATTATTGCTCGATCAAGCGGTGATGAAAGCAGCGAAAAAGGCTGGTAAAGTTTCAGAAAATCTTGGTAATGAAGGCGGCGCGGTGCTTATTCCTGCCAGCGAATCCATTAAAGAAGAGGCCCCTGTTTCAGATGCCTCTGTGCTTGAGCAACTGGATGGATTGAGCGAAGAAAAGCCAAGCGATGATGGTAAAGCAGAACCAAAATATGACGCTGATTCAGTATTTGGCAAATTGGGCGATTTGAAGAAAGACTGATACGTCGGTTTTTGACAATTTTATGATTTGAAACGGGGCTGTTGTGGTCCCGTTTTTTTGTGGAGATTTGGTTTTTTACTTTCATCATTAACTCTCCATCGTCATCTTCGGATCAAGTCCGAAGATGACGATAGAGGGTTAAGAAAATGCGGCTGAACAATGGTAATGGTCGTTAACTAATCTAAATTGTCAGACAAAGAAGGTGACGTGTTTGTGAGTTCGGGTGTAAGTTTTTTGAAAATTTTCTAAAAAGGGTTGAAAACATTTTCCAGCGCTGGTCTGAGTTTAATGTTTAATATTTTTATTTCAGGGTATGAATTACATGTTTCAGTTTGCAATACGGTCGGCTAAATTTGGAGCCTTGTATGTTGGCATTACAAGCCTTTTTGCTGGAATAGGATTGAGTTTGTTTTGGGAAGGAGTGGGAGATGGTTTCATCATGCTTTTGCTAGTTTGGGTTCCCTTTTTAGCAATTGCAGGTTTGGCTATTGGTTTTGTGTTGTATTTAGTCGTTGGTTTTGTGGTAGGCAGTGTACCCAGCTTTAGAAATATGCCTATTGTCTCGTTTGCCGTTATTGGCGGGATGGTTTCGCTTATACCATTGCTGATTTTTGCCTCAGTAGGGGCAGGTATAAGTCCTATTGACGCCTTGGCAGGTACCAAAGGTTCTTATTTGGCGTTGGTTCCTGGAATCATTGCTGCAACAGTTGCAGGGATATTTGTCGGTCGAAAGTTTGATCTTTGATGCAAAATACATGAGTAGGGGCTATACCTCTCACTCCACCGGCACCGTATAATTCAGCGGCATACGTCCGCCATCGGCATAGATTGTTTGGCCGGTGATGTAGCTGGCGTCTTTGGAGGCGAGGAAGGCGACGATTGAAGCGATTTCTGAGACATCGCCGATGCGGCCCATGGGGGTGCGCGACATGATGCGGTTATTGGCGGCTTTGTCGTTGGCAACAGCTTTTAAAATGTCGGTCATAATGGAACCGGGGCCAACCGCGTTGACACGAATGCCGTGTGGGGCCAACGATAGTGCCATGACTTTGGTCAGTTGGTTGACGCCGCCTTTTGATACCGTATAGGGCACCTGCGTTGGAATGGCGAGAACGGCATTGACCGAGGACATATTGATGATAACGCCCGCTTCGTGCTCGCCGTTTTCATCTTCTTCAAGTTGTTTGACCATTTGACGCGCGACAGCCTGACCAACCAGAAAAGCGCCTTTCAGATTAACTTTAATGACGCGATCAAAGTCTTTTTCTGAAATTTCAAGAAAGTCGCCACCCGCGATAATGCCTGCATTATTGACTAGAATATCAATGCGACCATATTGGTCAACGGCCGCTGCAACCATGTTACGGACATCAAGCTTTTTGCCTACATCGCATTGAATGAACTTGGCGTCATGGCCTTGTTCAACCAGATCAGCACAGACTTGTTTGCCTTCTTCTTCTTCGATGTCGGCAATGATGATTTTTGCACCGTCATTGGCTAAGCGAATGGCACAGGCAAGGCCAATACCTTTGGCCCCGCCCGTGATGATGGCAACTTTACCTGAAGAACTCATTATTTTACCGATTTAGACAATGTAAACGCGCCGCGCAAATCTCCCAGTTTGAAGCCTGTTGCGGCATCATCGGGGTATTTGTCTTTAAGGGCGGCAGAAACAGCCGGTTTGAGGTTTTCGCCATGGCAGTTCAGGCATGCTTTGGCAACACCGATGGCTTTCATATAGCGGTAGGTTTTCTTGCCGTCTTTTTCAATAATTTCCGAGTACTGCATTTTTTTAAGATCACCGCCTTCGGCTTTCTTCTGGGCAAAGATGGCCAGCACTTTTGCTTCCCATTCATCCGGAGCGTTGGTATGTGAGCGCAGTTTTGTAGAGGTTCGCCCAATTGTCCAGCCTGATGCATGAGCATGTTTTGTGGCAATTTCGGGAGCTTGCAGGTTGCATACACCAATGGCAGCGGCAGGGCCGTCTTTTTTCATGGAAGAAACAAGGGTGTGTTTAAGGTCTTTGCCAAAACCTTTAACCAGTTTCAGGGCCTGAGCATCAAGGGTTTTTTGCTGGTCAGATTCCGCCATGGCAAGTTGGGAGCTTGAGATTGTGGAAACAACTGCAATGACAGTGGCGCGGATAATACATTTTGTGCACATAAGAAAAAATCCTTTTAAGATGAAACATCGATGAGACGCTATATCCGATATTCAAAAGGACTTTACAAGCAAACAGTTTGTCTCATCAAGGCGAAAACATGGCCTTGATGAGATTAAGTGGTGCAATTGGCTAAATAGGCTGATTAAGCCATATATTGACCGCCATTAATGGTCATTGTTGCACCGGTCATAAATCCTGCATCTTCACTGGCCAGATAAACAACAGCGCGGGCGATTTCTTCTGGTTGTCCAAGTCGTCCGCAGGCAATTTGTGGCAGAACCGACTTTTCAAGCACGTCCCTGGGGACAGCCATAACCATTTCTGTAGCAGTATAGCCGGGGCAAATCGCATTAACGGTGATGCCTTTGCGTGCACCTTCCTGGGCCAGGGCTTTGGTAAAGCCAATATCGCCAGCTTTGGCGGCTGAATAATTTACCTGACCCATTTGACCTTTCTGGCCGTTCATTGATGAGATGTTGATGACGCGGCCATAGCCACGCTCGCGCATACCTTCCCAAACATTTCGGGTCATGTTGAACAGGCCGGAAAGGTTGGTGTTCATTACGGCCTGCCAGTTTTCAAGAGTCATTTTATGGAACATGCCATCGCGGGTGATGCCGGCATTATTAACCAGCACATCTATCGGGCCATGATCGGCTTCGATTTGGGCGATGCCTTTGGCGCAAGCATCAAAGTCTCCTACATCCCATTTGTACACAGGCACACCGGTTTCGTCTTTAAAAGCATTTGCGGCAGTGTCATTGCCTGCGTAAGAGGCTATGACCTTATAGCCATCATCTTTTAATGCTTTACAAATTGCAGCGCCAATGCCGCGTGTGCCCCCTGTTACAAGTGCTATTCTGGTCATGGATTTTCCCTCTTTCCGTGATCGGTTGTTTTTATGGTATTTGGTTTTATTTCTCGTGTGTCTTGCTCGCTTAGCGCGCTCTTGTTACTTGCTCGCTTAGCGCTCGACACACATGGCAATGCCCATGCCGCCGCCAATGCAAAGCGTGGCAAGGCCTTTTTTTGCATCTCGGCGTTTCATTTCATAAAGCAAAGTGGTTAGAACGCGTGCACCTGAGGCACCAATGGGGTGGCCAATGGCAATGGCACCGCCATTAACATTGACTTTATCAGTATCCCAACCAAGGTCTTTATTGACGGCGCAGGCCTGGGCAGCAAATGCTTCATTGGCTTCAACCAAGTCCAAATCTTGGTGGGTCCAGCCTGCTTTTTCCAGCGCTTTTGCTGAGGCGTAGATCGGGCCTGCGCCCATTACTGCCGGGTCAAGACCAACGGAAGCCCAGGAAACGATTTTGGCCAATGGTTCAATACCGCGGGTTTTGGCTTCAGTTTCGCTCATGAGCACAACGGCCGCTGCGCCATCATTAATGCCTGAAGCGTTGGCTGCGGTAACCGTACCGCCATCGCGCTTAAAGGCCGGGCGTGGTTTTTGCACACCTTCTAAAGTGACCCCGTGTTTAATGTATTCATCTTCTTCAACCACTGTTTCACCGCGGCGGGTTTTAATGGTAACGGGGGCGATTTCGTCTTTAAATTTTCCCGCCTTTTGAGCAGCTTCTGCTTTGTTTTGTGAAGCAACGGCAAAGGCATCTTGTTCATCGCGGCTGATTTGCCATTTCTCGGCAACATTTTCCGCGGTGATGCCCATGTGATAACCGTTAAAAGCATCCCACAAGCCATCGCGGATCATGGTGTCGATCATTTTATAATCACCCATTTTAACGCCATTACGCAAATGTTGGCAGTGCGGGGCACCAGACATGGATTCCTGTCCCCCTGCGACAACGATACTGGCTGAACCATCGGCAATTTGCTGGGCGCCAAGTGCAATGGCGCGAAGGCCTGAGCCACAAAGCTGGTTCATGCCCCATGCAGGTGACCCTTCAGGAATACCGGCATTTATTGAGGCCTGGCGGGCCGGGTTTTGGCCAGCACCTGCGGTGAGAACCTGACCGAGAATAACTTCATTGACATCATCAGGTTTAATCGAGGCCCGCTCGATTGCAGATTTGATGGCGACTTCACCTAAATAATGGGCGCTAACACTTGAGAGAGAGCCGTTAAAAGCACCAACAGGTGTGCGTGCTGCAGATGCGATGACAATAGTTTCTTGGTCGGTAGCCATGTTAAAAGATTCTCCTGAGCTTTTGTCTTTTAGTTCAAAAATGTTGCCTTGAATTGTGCGTTGCGTAATTATGTTGTGCGATGCAGCATTTGTCGAGCCTTATTTTTATAGGTTATAGGCCCAATTGTCTTGAGACCATTCACCTTGAGTCTAAGTGGGGGGTGTGACTCTTAAAGTGAGGCTGTGGTTGGCGAATAACGCTTTGACCTGCGTCCAAGTAACCATTTAATATTTTTGCACTTGCAATTGTGCAGTGCAAAGCCCAATATTTTGCATGAATAAAAGCGTATGGGAAAAGAACATTGGCTGAAAACTCAAAATCTGGCACCAAATCGACTAAAACAGAAGAAATTGTTATTAAAAAGTATGCCAACAGGCGGCTTTATAATACGTCCTCAAGCAGTTATGTGACTTTGGATGATTTGTCGTTAATGGTGAAAGCGGGCGAAGAATTTGTTGTTCGTGATGCTAAAACCGATGAGGATCTGACCCGTTCTGTCCTTACGCAGATTATTTTTGAAGAAGAAGCCAAAGGGCAAAACCTTTTACCGATTAGCTTTTTACGACAATTGATCGGTTTTTATGGTGACAGTATGCAAGGGGTCATTCCTTCATATCTTGAACATTCTATGGGGGCGTTTACCCAAGGCCAGGAACAATTGCAAAAACAGGTATCCAATGCTTTTGGCGGGATGGATATGTTTAAAGCCGGTGAGGAAATGGCCAAGCAGAATATGGCTTTGTTTCAACAAACGATGAATATGTTTGGCACAGGGCCAGAACTTAAAGGTGAACCTGAAGCTGAACCTGTTTCACAAACCAAATCACCTGAGGGCCAGCAGGCCGGCGCGTCAACAAATGCTGAAGAATTTGATGTACTGAAAGATCAACTTGTGGCCATGCAACGTCAACTGGATGCGTTGGCTAAAAAAGGTTGATAAAACCACCATCTGACCAAATGGAATTTTATTCGCATACAGTGGATTGCTTGGCTATATTGGAGCGAATCAATAGGCGTGCAATAAGCTGGAAATAATAAAATAAATGTCCAAGAAATCTAAAAAAACGAATAAGACAACACAATCTTCTCGAAGTTCGTCGGCGGGCGGGCCATCAGGCGATGGGCAACCGGTTTGCCGGTTATTTTTGGCAACACCAACGCTGTTTGATACTGAAGTGCTTGCTCCTTTGTTGAAAGTTGCGCTGGAAAGCGGCGATGTTGCTTGTCTGATGATTGGTCATGAAGATGAAGGTGAGCTTGAAAAAGCGGCATCTGCAATGACCGCGATGGCGCAACAAAAAGATGTGGCGGTGGTTATTGAAGGTTCAGTTGATGTGGCTTTAAAATGTGGTGCTGACGGGGTTGTCGTTGGCACGGTTGAGGGGGCGTATAAAAACGCACGCGCGGTGTTGGGTGATGATAAAATTGTCGGTGTTGATTGCGGTCTTGACCGTCATGCTGCAATGGCACTGGGGGAGGCGGGGGCCGATTTTGTCATTTTTGATGATGAGGAAAAAAGCCACGATGATGCGAACTGCCAGCATGATGAAATTGATACTCAAGCGCCAACGCAATTAAGCGATGCGCAGGTCAATGAACCTGTTGGTAATTGGTGGGCGCGGGTTTTTGAAGTGCCTTGTGTCGTAATGGCGCCGCATTCCAGCGTTAACGCCAAAGCGAGTATTAAAAGCGGTGTTGAATTTTTATGCCCGGCATCCCAAATGTGGGAAAATGTTTCGGCTGTTGGAAACACCGTGAAAGAATTTAATCAATTGATTGAGGACACTCCAGTTGATGAAGGATAAAATGATGGCATTAACGGTCAGGCCAATTATCATATCAGCATTATTGACGATGGCGACATTGAATGGGGGTCTGGTTGTTTTGTCCTCCATTTCAAATGCAGCAACCCATATCAGCAAGTTTGATGAAGCGCGCGCCTTGTTTACTGATGGAAAATACAAGCAAGCCTATACGGTTGCCGCCCCCCTGGCCAATGCAGGCAATGCCGGAGCGCAGGCAATGTTAGGCACACTGTTTGAAAATGGCTATGGGGTAAAAAAGAATATCAAAACTGCCGCCGTTTGGTATTTAGCTGCCGCAAAACAAAAAAATGTCGGAGCGATGTTCAATGTCGGTATGTTTTATATAAGCGGGCGAACTGGTGTCATTAAGATTAAAGAAGGTGAAGCCTGGTTAAAAAAAGCTGCGCTTGCTGGTCATGTACCGGCAATGCATAATCTGGGTTTGATTTATTCAGGTGCGGCAGGGGTTAAACCTGATTGGGCCAAAGCGATTAAATGGTTCACCAGAGCATCTGATAAAGGATTTGGTCTGTCTCAATACAATCTGGGTTTGCTTCATCTTGAAGGTAAAGGTGTCAAAAAAGATCCGATAAAAGCGGCAGAATGGTTTAAACGCGCCGCCCTTAAAGGGGTATCTGATGCAGCGCTTGATTATGGTGTGATGGTATTTCGCGGCGAAGGGGTTCAGCGTGACGAAAAAATTGGCGCGGAATGGCTTTTGTTTGCCGCAAATAATGGCAATGTGATTGCTCAAAATCGTGTGGCGAAATTATATATGGTCGGGCGCGGCGTTAAACAGGACACGGTTGAAGCGATCAAATGGCATTTGCTGGCCTCTGAAAAAGGGCGAACTGACCCTAAACTTGATGCTTTTGTTGCCAGCGCAACAAAAGCACAAAAAGCTGAAGCCCGCGCGCGAGTCAAGGCGTTTGGCAAGAAGAAGTAATCGTTTTAAGCTGTTTGTCTGTTAATATTTTCGCCATGCTGCTTTCTGGTTAAAGTGTATTTTGTCAGAAAGAAAATAGTGGTGATGTGTGAAAGAGAAATGATGATGATATAGGCCAGTGGGATACCCGTTGGATCGCTGAATACTTTGGCAAAGTTTTCATTATCATTAGGTGATAGGGACAAAATCAACCCTGATACAAAAATGCCCAGACCGGTAACGGTTTTGCGGCTAAATGAGGTGGCTGCAAAAAAGATACCTTCGGTTTTCTGTTTTTGCGGGCTGCTTTTCTGGTGCGGTTGTAAAGGTGGCAGGGCCTCGATTAAATCGGCCGTCATTGAGGACATCATGGTTTGTTTGATCACCACAAAAATGGTTGAAGTAAAGACAAAAACTAAAATGGCCGGCACCAGGTAAGGTGAGCCGTTTTCGGGAAACCAGCCTATAATGCGCAGTGCAATTGCCCCGTTGCCAAACATTAAAGACAGTGCGGTAGCAATAATTGCAATGCGGCGTTTTTCTTTTGATCGGGAAATGCGCGGGGTGAGC
>JALWJW010000027.1 GCA_026996935.1 Hyphomicrobiales bacterium | reverse complement strand
TAATTGGCCCGTGCCTCTTCGTGGAATAAAGTATCGGCAGGCAGCGGCCCTGTTACATCAAACCCTTCAGCTTTTAAAGTCTGAATTGCAGGCGTAATAAATTCAATTTCCTCTGTTCCCATGGACCCACCTTCACCAGCATGCGGGTTTAATCCCGTGATGCCAATGCGCGGCTTTGGCAGACCAAACCAACGGCTTAAACCGTGCGCGCTAATGCGCGTTTGAGCTTCAATAAGTTCTTTACTCAACGCATCGGGCACATCTTTTATGGCGATATGAACACTGATCGGCACGGTGCGTAAACCCATTGAGGAAAGCATCATCACCGATGAGTTTTCAAAGCCAGCCTTAGCAGCTAAATCAGCAAGAAAATCTGTATGGCCCTGGTGAGGAAAACCTGCATCATAAAGGCTTTCTTTTTGAATAGGATTGGTAACAATGCCGTTTACTTCTCCTGAAAGAGCAAACTCAACCGCTTTTTCAATCGAGGCGATAACCGCGCGCGCATTGGCGCTATCGGCAATACCTGTCTTTGCTGGTGTATTAAGGGGCATGTGTAAAACAGGCAGAGATGTTGGAAAATACTGGCCAGTTTGATCGGGCGATGTAATGCGAGTGATTTTTACATCACCAGCAAATTGAGCAAAATAATCTGCGTCCCCAATAACGAAAAAACTCAAGCTGCCTGTGGCTGAAAAATGCCGCCAGGCAGCCAGTGTAATTTCGCCCGCAATCCCGCCTGGTTCACCAGTCGTCAGCGCTAGTAATGGTATTGTCATGGCGATCTATGACCGAACAGAAGGAACTTTGTAATCGATATAAGCCTTGCGGCGTAAATCGCGCAATACTCTTTCGGCAGCATTCCCGAAAGATTCATTTTGCATCATGTTTTTAACTTGTTCTCGTGTCGCTTTTGGTGGCTCAATACGTTTTGTTCCACAAAAACCAATCATTTGAATACCGCCGGCTGAACGCATCGGCCCAAGAAGCTTACCGCGTCCTGCTGAGCGAAGGGCCTTGCGCATTTGGGCCGGTAGACGGCGACCATCTGCCTGAATGGTTTTTGAAACCTTCACATTATAAATGCCACTTGCTGCCCGTCTAAGGCTCGAACAGCCTTTGTAACGCTGAGCGATTTGTTGGGCTTCAACGGCGCGCGCCTGCAATAATTGCCCACCCATTGCCGAGTTCATGTTTTCAACAGGCAAATCTACCTGACGAAGCAAATAAACCGTAACGCCTTGGCGGCGTGGATCTGAGTTGATCTTGCGCAACCGTCTTTCAACCGCTGCGTCATCAACTTTATTTACTTTAGCGCCACTGCGTTGCATGAGATAACGTAAAGCAAGAGAGGCGCGAATTTGTTCTTTCAATGCAGAAAAAGAAACACCGCGCTTGCGCAATGTTGCTTTTAATTTAGCAGGTGTTGAACCGTTTGCACCCGTCATCTGTTTAATAGCACCATCAAGCTGCCGGTCGGTAATAGACATTTTGTTTTTGCGTAATTCACTAAGTTGAACAGCATCATTGATGAGCTCTTTTACCGTGCCTTTACGTGAAAGTTGGCGGCGACCTAGTGCTTTGTTTAATCGCATGCGCTGGGCAATATCAAAACCAGTAATAGGGCGGTCATTGACCACCACATAAACCCGTTGCGAGTTTTTCGGTGGTGTACTTAGACCGGAAGAAGACGCTGACCGGTTTGATTTTGTAGGCAGCGCTGGCGTGTATTTATAGGTCGAGGCATCTGGAGCTGCGGTAAGACCAGCTTTGGTTTTTCCTGCCACTGGATTTGAGGAATCAGCACTGTCCCCCCAAGCATAATCTGCAATCGAGGCACCAGAGGAACAACCTGCAAGAACCAAAGCAATAGCCACTGGCGCAAATTTTGCAGAAATTTTTAAAAGCCTAGTCATTTTTATTTCGTCAGTCCCGATATAATCTTTTATCGCCATATGGCTTTGTTCAATCATGTAAATGAGCCAAACATGTGGCAGATTAGTTAAAACCCTGATCCCACTTTTGCTGATCCAAGTGTTTTAAACTCCACCGACATAAAGATAGAACGAGACCCTTTTGCATCCCGGTCGCCAGCATTTGTATCTTTGTAGTAAACTTTAAACCCGAAACAATCGCAATTATAGCCAATGCCGACAAGATGTGAATATGACCTGTTTAAGCGCAAATCATAACGCGCGCTACCAAACAGGTTCCAATGATCTGTGAGTGCAATTGAGGCATCGCCCCAGATTTGTTCTTGGCGCAGCGGGCGACCATAAGCAGGAGCAGCAGCAATGTTGACATAATTGACGGCACCGGAAACCAAACCGAAATTGCCCTTTAAACTGGCTTCATGGGAACGAATTTTAAAAGTTCGATCATCAATTCGGGCCTGATAACTTAAATTCCAATACGCATTGGGTTGCAAAGCCAGCGCCATAACGATGTCGGAATAATCACCCGTCAGTCCTGACCCTTTGGTGAAACTGTTGCGACCGGCAAGGTGATAAGATTGCCCGGCACTGGCCCGTAAAAAACCGCCATTATTAAACATCCAGCTATACATTAAGCCAACATTGGCCCGCGTACCGCCTTCAAAGCGGTCATTGCCTGAAAAGCGGTTGGTTAAGAAAATATTGGAGTAGTCTAAATTAAGCGACACAGCATCTTCGTTGCCGATTTTGCTGGTTTTGCTTTCGTTTGGGGCGGTGATGAGTTGAAATACAGGCGTAATGACTTGCTGTCCATTATCACCGCTCTTAACCATCGGCCAGCGTAAATCAACACCCGCGGTCGGTAACAATCGGGCAACAACATTGTTTTGTTTTGTTGATCCGGGCAATTTATCATTAAAGTATAAATCACCGCGCAAGCGTGCAAACGGTGTTACTACAGCACCACTACTGCTGACTAAACGGCGGTTCCAATGGGCCTCAATAATTGCTCGTGTCTGGTCATCGGCCTGATTTGATGTCGGATCAATTGAGAACGGTGTGTCGCGGTGAAGGGAGTAAATATTTGTGTCCAACCCGAGCTGGCCGCCAAAAATGGGTTTATCGAACAACAGGCTGTAACGCAGAAACGGTAAAGTGCGCGGATAGGTTTTGTTGGCATCTGAGCCAAGCAATCCTTCAAACTGCAATGCTTCTGCTGAAAAGAAGTTACGCCCGCTGATTCCGGTTAAATGGGCGCGATTGACAACTTCAACTCTTTTATCAATATCATAGCGCCGCCCAAAGGTTTCATCACTAAATAAAGTGGCATCCCACCCATAAGACCAGCGACGGTTAATCTTAAAATCACCTTTTGTGCGCACAAAACCCCGGAACCGGCGATTACCGGGTGGATCAAGTTTTTTATTAAGTTGATAAATGCCAGCCGCATCAATGCTGTACTGTCCATTTTTTAACCGATGCCGCCAGGTTGCACGCGCCAACGGGCCTTGTTTAGTGGTGAAAAACGGGCGCAGTGTGATATCGTAATTATCAGCAAGATTGATGAAATACGGGGTGCCGACTCCAAGTCCATAGGTGCTTGAAAAGCCAAATTCAGGCACAAGAAAACCTGTTCGCCGCTTAACGGTGGGGTCTGGATGGCTGAACTCCGGCAACCAAAATACATCAGCCCCCAAGAACTGAAAGGTTGAATCTTTGTGATAAATCACCCCTTCTTTTTCATTGTGGGTGACTTCTGCTGAACGGATTTGCCAAAGTGGGCTGCCATTTGCCAATGTGCATTTTTTGCACCGCGTATAAGTGACATGCTGGTAAACCGTTAAATAACCATCGCGTCGCTTAGCATAGTCAGCGGTAAGGGTTGAATCATTTGTCAGCAACAACCGCAAATGACGAGCAAAGCCGTCACGAAATTTGTTTTCCAGTTGTGCAATATCGGCCTGAAGAATGTTCCCGCCTGGTTCGCGCAAGTGAACACTGCCGACTGCCCGCATCCGGTCGTTCTTTTTGTCGTAAACAACCTTGGTCGCGATCAGAACATATTTGCCATAAGTAATCACCACCCGTCCCACTGCTGTCGCAATTTGCGTACGGGCATCATAGGTCAGCTTGTCGGTAACAACATTCAGGCGAGAGCCTTTAGGTGGTGTTTTAAATTGAGGTTCAACTTTGCGCGGTGCATCGTTTAAGTCTTTTTCAAAAGCAGCAAAGGCCAAAGGCGATGGGCTTAAAACCGGAGAAAGGCCAGACACGACAAAGCCAAGGCCCACGGTCAACAAAAGACGCGTGACTAACGTGTTGGTAAAACGATTTCTGTCGTTTTTCCGCCTCACATTATCCCCTCAAGGTTTTCAAGGTTTACCTGTCTGTCATTGCGACAAAGCACCCTTGTTGGTTTTGTTTATTACTTTTAGAGCCTTACGGCCAAATCTCAAAGCATAAATGCAGGTAAATTTAAGGTTTTTTTAGGACTTTAATCGTTGGTTGTATGATCTAAATGATTCGTAGGTCTTTTTATCGCTTCGTGATAAGCCAAAAGAGATCAATTAAACTACTATTAGAAACTGAACAAGGATTTGGACGTGGCGTTAAAAGTTAGGTTTGCAGCCGAAAAACTGCAAAAGACAGGCACACTGGTATTGCTCATTGCACAAGACGAAAAATGGAGCACATTTGCAAAAGCTGTTGACAAGGAAACCGGTGGGCATCTGACTCGTGCAGCAAAAGCTGTCGACTTTACGGGAAAGCGTGACAAAAGTGTTGAGATTACAGCGCCAGATAAAACAGATTTAAGAAAAATTATTTTATTTGGCACCGGTGAAATATCAAAACTTGATTCTTACCAATGCGAGCTGATTGGTGGTGCGATTGCCGGAAAATTGTCTGCAACAAAAATCTCCTCTGCTTCTATCGCCACCGATCTTGTCGGAAAGTGCGACCTCTCAAGCGCCGATATCGCTGCATTTGTCGGTTCTGGAGCACGTTTGCGGACATATGATTTTGATCAATACAAAACCAAAGGCACAACAGCTAAAAAAGATAAATTCACCAGTCTTTCCGTTCTAACCTCAGCAGCAACCGCCGCGCGAAAATCCTATGCTGATTTAGAGGCCATTGCTACTGGTGTTCATATGGCACGTGACCTGGTAAACGAGCCGGCCAATATATTAACCCCGCCAGAATTTGCCGCTCGCGCGAAAGCTT
This sequence comes from Hyphomicrobiales bacterium, assembly GCA_026996935.1. GTDB lineage: Bacteria > Pseudomonadota > Alphaproteobacteria > Rhizobiales > Aestuariivirgaceae > JALWJW01. The sequence goes on along the minus strand of JALWJW010000027.1, from coordinate 2,836 downwards.
TAACCAAGCTTGGTGTCAAGGTTCAAATCTTGTCAGAAAAGCAAATGGAAAAACTCGGCATGGGGTCATTGCTCAGTGTCGGGCAGGGATCAAAACATCCATCCAGCCTGGCAATCATGCAATGGGAAGGTGGTCCCAAAACTCAAAAGCCAATCGCATTTGTCGGCAAGGGTGTCACGTTTGATACGGGCGGCATTTCATTAAAACCTGGCGCAAATATGTGGGATATGAAAGGCGACATGGGCGGTGCTGCCTGTGTGACCGGTCTTATGGCAGCCATTGCAGGACGCAAAGCTAAAGCCAATGTTGTTGGCGTAATCGGTTTGGTTGAAAATATGCCCGATTCTAATGCAACGCGCCCGGGCGATGTTGTTACCTCAATGTCAGGTCAAACCATTGCTGTGCTTAATACCGATGCCGAGGGTCGCTTGGTTTTGGCAGACGCGCTATGGTATACGCAAAAGAAATTCAAGCCACAATTTATGATCAATTTGGCAACCTTAACGGGCGCAATCCTTGTCGCGCTTGGTTCTGAATATGCGGGTTTATTCTCAAATAATGACGAATTAAGTGAGCGTTTATATGACCTTGGCCAAAAAACTGGTGAAAAAGTTTGGCGTCTGCCGTTGGAAAAAGCTTATGACAAACTGATTGATTCAGATATTGCCGATATGAAAAATATTGGCGGCCGTTTTGCTGGTTCCATCACCGCAGGTCAGTTCTTGCAACGCCATGTTAATGATACGCCCTGGGCGCATTTAGATATTGCTGGCACTGCAATGGGCAGTCCAAAAACCGCCATCAATACCAGTTGGTCATCTGGCTGGGGCGTTCGATTGCTCGACCGTTTGGTTGCCGAACATTACGAAAAATAAGCATTTATTCAGGGCCGTACCTGTTTTATAAAAAACGACACACTGTGATTGAAATATTGAATGTTTTGCGTTTCATGCTGTGTTGCTTTTTAAACAAGACACGAAGTATTTTAACGACGTATTATAAAACCCGAGAGTAAAATTCTCGGGTTTTTTGTGCAAACAGCTAAGTTTTTTAAGTTGAATGCAAAGGCAAAAGAAAAACTTTTGACCTCTTATGAACGCCCTAAGGTTTTTTTACAGGAGAATGGGGTGCTGACTTTCCAGTAGTGGACTTTGCAGTATTAGCATTTTCCTTATGTGCGTTGGTCTTTTGCTTGTTACCTTTTTTATGAGCTGTTGGCTTTTTTGCATCAGATTTTGCTGCGGAAGGTTTGACGATCTTGGAATCAGTTTTGCCTTTTTCCACGATACTTGCCGCACTGGTTGATGCTTTTTCTTTGCCGCCTGCTTTTGCCTCTACTGCTTTTGCTGCCTTTGCAGCTTTTGCTCGGGCGCGTTCAATTTTACGCCATTTGGCGACATTAGCCTCATGTCCTTTATTGGTTTTGGCAAAAGCATGGCCACCTGTACCATCGGCAACAAAAAACAGATCGTCAGTTTTTATCGGATTTAATACCGCGGCCAGGGCTTCAGCACCAGGATTTGCAATAGGCGTTGGTGGCAACCCGTCAATCTGATAGGTGTTATAAGGGGTTTTGCGGGCAATATCAGCTTTTGAAATAGGGCGGTCCATTTTGCCTTTCCCGCCGACAATGCCGTAAATAATAGTTGGGTCTGTTTGCAACCGCATTTTTTTGTTCAAACGGTTGATAAACACTGAGGCCACATGAGGCCGTTCAGATTTTATTCCCGTTTCTTTTTCAACGATTGAAGCCAGTATTAGAGCTTCTTTGCGGGTCTTTATCGGTAAACCTTTTTGCCGTTTGGCCCAAAGCTCATCCAGAAGCCTGGTTTGAGCCTTTTGCATCCGTTTTATCAAAGCATTGCGGGTTGTCCCACGTTGAAAAACATATGTGTCAGGTTTTAAGCTGCCTTCACCCGGTTTAATCGTAATTTCGCCAACCAGAACTTTGTTTGCGGCAATCCGCTTTAAAGCGTTTTGCGTGGTCCAGCCTTCAGGGATTGTTACTTTATATGCCAGGGATTTACCTGCTTGTAAGCGTTTTAAAACCTCGTTCATGCTGGCCTTTGGCGGAAATTCAAACTCTCCCGCTTTAAGGCTGCCGCGTTTGGAGCGCAACAGATATGTTGCCGCCATAAAAACCGCCGGGTCCGAAATGACACCCTGATCGGCCAGTTGACGGGCAATGGCACTGGTTCCCATGCCACGTTTAATCGTCACAATTTTGGATTTGTCCAGCGGCCCTTGGGCGTTAAGCGTTGATTGGCCATAAACAAAGGCACCAACACCAGCCAGCAAAGCTAAAAACCCCATTAGAAAAATCGAACGTATCACGCGTCCAAATGCGCCTCTTTTTTTCGGGCGCTTTTTGTGTTCTGATTCTCGAGCCACCGCTGTTTTATCCCTGAATTTTGCCTTTTAGGCGTTAAACCGACGCATAACAAGAGATGCGTTGGTTCCACCAAAACCAAAAGAATTAGACAAAACTGTGTTTACGGACTTTTCTTTTGCTTCAAGCGGAACAAGATCAATGTCTGTTTCCACTGAAGGGTTGTTCAAATTAAGGGTGGGTGGGACGACATTGTCACGAATGGCAAGCAATGAGAAAACCGCTTCCACGGCACCGGCTGCTCCAAGCAAATGACCAATGGCAGACTTGGTGGAAGACATTGCAACACCTTTTCCTTTGCCTTCCATCACCCGCTCTAAAGCACGTAGTTCAATTTCATCACCCAAAGGTGTTGAAGTGCCATGAGCATTAACATAATCAAGATCGCTCGCATTGCCACCAGCGCGGTTCAGAGCTGATTTCATGCAACGATACGCACCATCACCA
>JALWJW010000026.1 GCA_026996935.1 Hyphomicrobiales bacterium | reverse complement strand
AATAGATGCCCCATCCATTTGTGCCCCTGGCATAATCATATTGGCGCCAGCCATCGGGCCGGAAAATGCCAGTGACCATGCATTGGCGTGAAACATTGGCACCACAGGTAAAATTATATCGCGGCTGGAAAAGCTCATCGCATCGCCCATGCAACCTGCCATGGCATGTAAAACATTTGACCGGTGTGTATAAACAACACCTTTTGGATTGCCCGTTGTGCCCGATGTATAACAAATGCCACAAGCAGTGCGCTCATCAAATGTCGGCCATTGAAAAGTCTCGTTTCCCGCTTCTAAAAGGTCTTCATAACAAATGGCATTTTTAAGTTTTGTCTCAGCCGGCATATGCGCCTGATCGGTCATAATGATATAGCCTTTGACCGTGGGCATTTTGTTTTGCAATGCCTCAAAAATGGGCACAAATGTCAGATCAACAAACACCCATTTGTCTTCAGCATGGTTGACAATGTAAACAAGCTGCTCGGCAAAAAGGCGCGGGTTTAGCGTGTGGACAACAGCGCCCAGCCCCATAATGCCATACCAGATTTCCATATGGCGATAGCCGTTCCATGCCATCGTTGCCACCACATCACCTTTTTTAATGCCAAGTTCTGACACGGCTGCGCTGGCCAGTTTTTTTGAACGCACGCTAAGATCAGCATAAGTGCAACGATGAATGGGGCCTTCAATCGACCGTGAAACCACTTCGCGATCACCTTGCCATTCACTGGCGTGGTCCAAAATGGTGTGAACCAGCAATGGCCAATCCTGCATCAATCCTTGCATCATATCCTCCCAGAAATTTATGTGTAGATTTTTATAGTTTGATGCGCGGATCAATAGGTGTCAATTGGCAATAACCCAATATGTTTTCAAATATTTTTGCCGCGGAAAGAATTTTTGCTTCCCCGCGCGGTGGCCCGATAATTTGCAAACCAACAGGCAAACCATTCTCGTTAAATCCGGCTGGCAATGACAATGCAGGGCAGGCCACATTGGTAATGGCATAAGCAATGGCCAACCATTGATAATAATTTTCAAAGGTATGGCCGTCACAGCTAGCCACATAGCGCTTCTCAATCGGGAAAGGGGGCACTATGGTGGATGGGGCCAATAACAGATCATAAGTTTCAAAAAACCGACAAATGCGTCCAAACATTTCGGCTTGCATTTGTTTGGCCTGAACAATTTTCTCAACACTCAAAGCCAAGCCCTTTTCAATATTCCACACCACTTCAGGTTTAAGCTTGTCGGCATGGGTTTTTAAAAACGGGCCTAAACCTGTGGCAAAGGCAAGCGCCCGTAAAGTGTCAAAAACCTCATGCGCCTCGTTTAAATCAGGTTGGGCTTGTTCAATGATGATGCCATTATTGGCCAATGTATCAACTGCCTGTTGAATGACCGCTCTAACTTGGTTGTCCACGTGAGTAATGCCCAAATCCATGCTTAACGCCACGCGATTGGGTTTTTTGCCGCTACGCGTGGCTGATAAAAACGAATGTCCATCAAACGGCAGAGAAACAGGATCACCAATTTCCTCACCCACCATGGCATCAAACAGCAATGCCAAATCTTCAACATTGCGCGCCATGGGGCCTTCAACACCGAGCATGGCAAAAATGTCAGACCCTTGCGAGCGGGCAATGCGCCCGGGCGATGGCCGCATGCCAACAATACCGCAAAAGCTGGCAGGGTTGCGCAGCGAGCCACCCATGTCTGATCCCTGCGCCAGCCACGCCATCCCCG
>JALWJW010000025.1 GCA_026996935.1 Hyphomicrobiales bacterium | reverse complement strand
CCTCTCACATCAAGCCATTTATGGAAGATGCCGAAGAGGAGTTGGCAGTTTTAAACAGCGCACCCAAACTTGAATGGGCCGCCGCTTACCTGGCCCGTTTGCACCGCGTGCCAGAAGCTTTTCGAGGTCAAGCCCGTGACACCATCGAAAAATATGTTCGCAGTAAAGGGGAAACCCGTGTTGATGGTGACGTGGGTGAAGGGGGCTTTGCCGCCGCGCGAAAAGTAATGTGTCCAGAACCCGAAGCGACTGAGTATCCCGATGGCAAAAAAAGCTGAATCACCCTTTCTCGTCGCCCTTAATCTGACGAAGCGCTGCAACCTTTCTTGCGAGCATTGCTACCTTGATGCCGAAATTTTAAAGAATGGCAGCACCGATGAACTTTCGACACGAGAAGTTAAAAAAGCCATAGATGAAATTGCCTCCGTCGGGCCTGAATGTATGATCGTACTGACCGGTGGAGAACCATTGCTTCGGCCCGATATTGAAGAACTGGCCAGACATGCCAGTGATCTTGGCCTTATGGTTGTCGTTGGTTCAAATGGTCTGACACTTACGCGCAAAAGAGTAAAAAGCCTGCAAGCTGCTGGTGTTGCCGGCATTGGCTTGAGCGTTGATTCTTTGAACCCAGATATTCACGACAATTTTAGAGGTCGCAAAGGCGCGTGGTTAAAGACCATGATCGCGATAGACAATTGTAAAGCCGAAGGTTTGGCCTTTCAAATCCATTTTTCTGTTACAGACCATACGGCCCATGAGGTTGACGATATGATTGAGTTTGCCAAAAGCTGCGGTGCTTTGGTTCTTAATGTTTTCTTCTTGGTCTGTACGGGCAGGGGTGAAAAATATACCGACATCACAATTGATAATTATGATAAAGTTTTAAAACGTGTTGTTGAAGCGGCACACGATGAAAAACAATTAATGGTACGGGCTAAATGCGCGCCCCATTTTAAGCGTTTGGCCTTGGACCTAGACCCTGATTGGCCCATCACCATGGCCCATGGATATGAAGCAGGTGGCTGCATTGCCGGCACCCGTTATGCCCGTATCACACCTGAAGGCGATGTCACCCCATGTCCGTTTATGGAAAATTCTGGTGGCTCCGTTAAGCAACAAAGCTTTGCCGACATTTGGAATGATGCAGAAGTTTTCAATGAACTGCGAAACCTGAAACTGGAAGGGCGCTGCGGGCTTTGCGAGTTTCAGAAATTGTGTGGCGGTTGTAGAGCTCGGCCCCTGGCACGGTTTGACAATGTCATGGGGGAAGACTTTTTGTGTTCATATGAACCTCATGGTGGCGGGATTATTGAAACCTTTGTACCAACAGGTAGCAACCTGAAATGGGATGCAGATGCAGAACAACGCATCGCACGTGTCCCGGGGTTTGTTCGCCGCATGGTAAAGAAACGGGTTGAGGCAGACGTGCGTTCAAAAGGCCGTTTGGTCGTGACTGCAGATGATATTTCACGAATGGCGAAACAGCAATTTTCTGATGGTTTGCCACCGGGGATTAAGAAACCAAAATTTAAACCGCCTGTGTTTACAAGGTCAAAATCAAATGACCTATGATGTTGCAATAATCGGTGGGGGCATTTCTGGCCTGACAGCAGCTTATGACCTACAGCGCCAAGGGCATAAAGTTATTGTGCTTGAACGCCAGCAAATGGTTGGCGGCAATGCCATATCCCAGCGTATTGACGGGTTTTTGATGGAGCATGGCCCAACGACATTAAACGCCATGGTGCCGC
>JALWJW010000024.1 GCA_026996935.1 Hyphomicrobiales bacterium | reverse complement strand
CGCCAACTATTACCGTGGCAAATGCCACTGGTGATGAAGATACGGCAATTGCAATGGTTGGTTTAAGTGCTGCTTTAAGTGATGTAGATGGTTCGGAAATTTTATCAGTAAAAATTTCCGGCGTTCCTGAAGACACAATTTTTTCTGCAGGCACCAATAATGGTGATGGATCATGGACCGTTAATCCGGCTGACCTGGCAACTCTGACAATCACACCACCGCCAAACTATTCAGGTGTTCTTTCATTAACGCTTGAAGCGTTTTCGCTTGAAACATCAAACGGTGACACGGCTACAGCAACGGGTGTTTTTGATGTAAATGTGACCCCTGTTGGTGATGATGTTCTGGTTAGATTCTTCCGTCGCAGTGGAGATGAAGGAACCGAGATTGATCTGAAATTACGGACCCAACTGGGTGATGATAATGGTAACTCTGCTGGTGAAAATCCAAAAGAAACCGTTGAAATAACTTTCTCCAGTGTACCTGATGGGGCCGTTATTGGCGCACCATCTGGCGGCACCTTAACCGATCAAGGTGGTGGTGTTTGGGTGTTTGAGGGCACTCAATTTGAATCACGTCAATTAACCATCATGTCGCTTGGTATTGAAGGTGATTATGATATTGGTATTTCAGCCGTTTCAAATGATAATGGTGTACTTGGCACACCAATTGTTGGCGTAAAAACCATTACATTTAATCAGGTTGCTGATCAAACGCTCACTGGCACTGCTGCCGATGAGACCATAACCGGTGCGGCAGGCGATGATACAATTTCAGGACTTGGCGGTATTGATATTCTATCAGGTGGCTCAGGCGCTGATATAATTGATGGCGGCCTTGGTAATGACATTATTACAGGCGGCCTTGGTGCCGATACGCTAACAGGTGGGGCAGGTGCTGATACCTTTGTTATCGGTGCAAATGATACACTTGGTGGTGCTGTAGATACAATCATGGACTTTACCGCTGCTGATAGCGATGCATTGGACTTATCGGCACTGCTACCAGGGTATAATTCTGGAATTGATGATATTGCTGATTTTGTCAATCTGGTTGAGTCAGGTGGCAACACCACGGTTCAGATTGACCAGTCAGGCACAGGCACCTTTAATACAGACGTAGCTGTCTTTACCGGCGTGACCGGTCTTGATGTAAACATTATGGAAGCCAATTCCAATTTGATCGTCTAATCTTAAGTTTTACAAAATAACCCCGCAAAGTGAGAGCTTTGCGGGGTTTTTAATGCGTAAGTTCCGGTAAACAAAAAAGGGTGCCCATTGAGCACCCTTCTTCAAATTCTTAAAGTTTAAAGCAGTTTAACCCAGCGCTTTAATCCGAGCAGCCAGACGTGAAACCTTACGAGAAGCTGTTTTCTTGTGTAGCAAACCTTTTTGGGCGTTTTTCATCAATTCAGGTTGGGCAGCACGAAGAGCATTTGCGGCTGCTTCTTTGTCCCCGCCTTCAATCGCGGCTTCAACACGCTTAACAAAGGTACGCATACGGCTGCGGCGGTTTTTGTTGATTGCTGTGCGACGTGCAATTTGACGGGTCGCTTTTTTTGATGAGCTCAGATTAGCCATTTATTTCAAATTCCTAACAATAGAAAAACCGCCCTCAAGGACGGCACAATAATTTGCGCTGCTTATACCGCTAGAAAGCCATAAGGTCAACAACTGAATCGCTGATTTGGCCCAGCTATTCGTCTTTAAATTCTGCTTTGCGTTTTTCAACAAACGCCTGCATGCCTTCTTTTTG
>JALWJW010000023.1 GCA_026996935.1 Hyphomicrobiales bacterium | reverse complement strand
TTTGTCATGGTTAAACCGGGCATGCCGTATTTGGATATTGTCTCACGGGTCAAGACAACCTTTGGAGTACCAACCTTTGCTTATCAGGTATCTGGTGAATATGCGATGCTTATGGCCGCGATTCAAAATGGCTGGCTTGATCGTGATAAGGTTATTGTTGAATCATTACATGCCTTTAAACGGGCTGGTGCAGATGGAATCTTAACATATTTCGCCGTTGAAATTGCCCAACAGTTTAAAAACCAAGCTTGAGACTAAAATGATAAACCCTCGTTATACCCGCCTTGTGCAATCGCTTCCCTCTGCCATTCCTTTTGTCAGCCCTGATACGCAAGAGCGCTTGCGCGGCAAACCTTATAAAGCGCGCCTTGGGGCCAATGAAAACGGTTTTGGCCCCTCACCGCTTGCGATAAAAGCCATTCAGGAACATGCTGGCGATGTGTGGATGTATGGCGATGAATTGAGCTTTGATCTTCGCAGTGCCCTTGGTAAAAAATTAGCCGTTGAAATTGACAATATCATTGTTGGTGAAGGCATTGACGGGTTGCTTGGAAATCTGGCGCGCTTGCTGGTTGAAAAAGGCACTAATGTTGTCACATCTATCGGGGCTTACCCGACCTTTAATTATCACGTCAACGCTTTTGGCGGCTCGTTGCACAGTGTACCTTACAAGGACGACAAAGAAGACCTTGATGCCTTATTGGGTAAGGTGAAAGAAACGGGCGCGACTTTGGTTTATTTGGCCAACCCAGACAACCCGATGGCCAGTTGGCACAGTGGTGAAGCGGTTGAAGCTTTTGCCAATGCGCTGCCAAATGGCTGTTTGTTGTGCCTTGATGAGGCTTATGTTGAATTTGCCCCGCAAAGCGATGTGCTGCCCATCGATATTGAAAACCCGAAAATTATTCGGTTTCGGACCTTTTCCAAGGCCTATGGCATGGCAGGATTACGCATTGGCTATGGCATTGGCACCAGCGAGCTCATTTCAGCTTTTAACAAAATTCGCAATCATTTTGGCGTAAATCGTTTGGCCCAAATTGCAGCGCTTGCCGCATTGGCCGATAAGAAATGGCTGGCAAAGACACTTAAAAATGTCGGTCAGGCAAAACTGCGCATTGGGGAAATTGCCAAAGATAACGGTTTTGAACCTCTCCCCTCTGCGACCAACTTCGTCACTATCGATACGGGCCGCGATGGCGATTATGCCAAAGCCATAGTTGAGGCATGTGGTGAACGTGATGTATTCATCCGCATGCCGTTTGCAGCGCCTGAAAACCGCTGTTTACGGGTTTCGGCTGGCCCTGCTGATGAGATTGAGCTATTTGGGAAAGCCTTAGGTGATGCTATTAAAACTGTCGAGTAATGAAATAGTTGTGTTTAATACCGGCGCAACAAACGCGGCGATAATAAACCTGTTCATATAAAGCTCCCGATTAAATCATTTTTCCAAGCGTGCAAGCAGGCTTGAGGTATCCCAACGATTACCACCCATTTCTTGAACTTCACTGTAAAAACCATCGACAATTTTCGTTACTGGCAAATCAGCTCCAACGCGTTCTGCCTCATTTAAGCAAATACCCAAGTCTTTGCGCATCCAGTCAACGGCAAAACCAAAGTCATACTCGCCCTTGTTCATGGTTTTATAACGATTTTCCATTTGCCAGGATTGCGCGGCTCCTTTTGAAATCACTTCAATTACCGCTTCAATATCAAGCCCTGCTTTCTTGCCGAAATTAATCCCTTCAGCCAATGCTTCAACCAACCCGGCAATG
>JALWJW010000022.1 GCA_026996935.1 Hyphomicrobiales bacterium | reverse complement strand
TTAGATTGCAGATTAATCCTTTCCCCTGCCGATTGATTGGCTAAAGGCTTCTTGAAAGGCCATTTCAAGGAAATAGACTAAGAATTTCAGATCGGCACTTTTTGCCATGTTACGCAATTGGAGCACAACATCTGAGATGTATGCCGCCGTTTCTGCCTTATCCAAACTATGGGGAAGATTTTGGTTTGTGTCGTTTGATTTGTTTAGAATATCTTGTGCTGCAATGGTTTCTGCTGTTTCTTGTTTTTGTGCTTTTGCCATGTTTTATTTGCCTCTAAATTACCTGATGCAGAAAAATCTGCTGTTCAACAACCCACGCGCACAATCTAAAATACATATAAATTTAAACAAGCAACCATTGCGTGTATTCGTTAGAAATTTAGAATTATATTGCGGTGTGCAATGGCGGGTTTAAATTTTCAAAAAATTAAATCTCCTTGCAAATGCCCACCAAACTAGACTAAACGGGCATTCAATATGAAAAACTGTAAATTGAAATTCAAGAGTTAGAGCTTAACGAATATGGCAGTCGTCGTAGTAGAATCACCTGCAAAAGCAAAAACCATCAATAAATATTTGGGTAAAGACTTTGTCGTCCTTGCTTCATATGGACATGTGCGAGACTTACCGCCTAAAGATGGTTCTGTGCGCCCGGATGAAGATTTTGAAATGTCCTGGAAACAAGATGCAAAATCTAAAAAGCGTGTTGATGATATTGCTAAAGCTTTGCTCAATGATAATGAGAAAAAACTCATTCTCGCAACTGACCCGGATCGTGAAGGTGAAGCCATTTCCTGGCACGTGTTGGAATTGCTCAAGAAGAAACGTGGATTAAAAGACCTTAAAGTCGAGCGTGTGGTATTTAACGCGATCACCAAGCGCTCGGTTCTTGAAGCTATGGATAATCCTCGCGATATTGATATTGCTTTGGTTGATGCTTATCTGGCTCGCCGGGCTTTGGATTACCTAGTTGGTTTTACGTTGTCGCCAGTATTGTGGCGCAAATTGCCAAGCGCTCGTTCGGCGGGCCGTGTTCAATCGGTTGCTTTGCGACTTGTTTGTGAACGTGAACTGGAAATTGAGTCTTTCAAATCGCGCGAATACTGGACAATTGAGGCGGATCTGCAAACGGGCGATGGCAAACCCTACAATGCCAAGCTTTGGTCGATTGACGGTAAAAAACTGGATAAGTTTGATATTACGGATGAAGCCTCGGCCAAAGCGATTGAAACGGCCCTAAGCAATGTGCCGATGCACGTGGATAATGTCGATAGTAAGCCGGTAAAGCGCAATCCCAGCCCGCCCTTTACGACATCGACACTTCAACAGGAAGCGTCACGAAAATTGGGACTTTCGGCACGTGATACGATGAGCATTGCACAAAAGCTTTATGAAGGTTTCAATATTGATGGCGAGAATGTCGGTCTGATTACCTATATGCGTACTGATGGAGTGCAAATGGATGGTGAAGCGATTGCTCAAGCGCGCAATGTTATTCAAAGCGAATATGGTGAACCGTTTGTGCCGCCACAGGCTCGTATTTACAAAACCAAGGCCAAGAATGCTCAAGAGGCTCACGAAGCCATCAGGCCAACCAGCCTTGATCGCCTGCCTAAACAAGTAGCGGCTGTTTTGGACAAAAACCATTTAGCGCTTTATGACCTGATCTGGAAGCGGGCAATTTCCAGTCAAATGGAAAGCGCCACTTTTGAGCAAACAAGCGCTAATATTGTTGGTCAGGGTTCTGATGACAAGCGATATTCATTCCGTGCCTCTGGTTCGGTGATGAAGTTTGAAGGCTTTTTGAAAGTCTATCAGGAAGGCCGTGACGATAAGCAGGATGAAGATGGCAAACGCCTACCGGCTCTGGCACATGGTGACAAATCTGGTGTGAAGAAGATTGCTGGAAGTCAGCACTTTACCGAGCCTCCTCCTCGCTATTCTGAAGCCTCTTTGATTAAAAAAATGGAAGAATTGGGCATTGGCCGCCCGTCAACTTATACATCTGTTTTGAGCACATTGCGCGAGCGTGATTATGTGCGATTAGAAAAGAAACGGATGATCCCAGAAGATAAAGGCCGCTTGGTAACTGCATTTCTGGAATCGTTTTTCACTCGTTATGTGGGCTATGATTTTACCGCTAATCTTGAGGAATTATTGGATAAAGTTTCTGCTGGTGAAGCGGAATGGAAAGTTGTTTTACGTGATTTCTGGACGGACTTTAGCGCTGCTGTTGCCGACATTAAAGACGTGCGTGTAACTGCTGTTCTTGACGCTCTTAATGAAGTGCTTGGACCGCACATCTTCCCGGAAAAAGAAGACGGCACGCCTGCGCGTAAATGTCCTTCATGTGATGATGGGCAATTATCGTTGAAAATCGGGCGTTTTGGCGCGTTTATCGGTTGTGAAAATTACCCGGATTGTCGTTTTACCCGCCAGCTTGGTACGAAGGATGGTGAAGCTGCGGTGCCTGCGGAAGGTATTTTGCTTGGTCATGAGCCAGAAACCGGTCAGCCTGTTACGCGTCATGCCGGGCGCTTTGGCCCTTATGTTCAGCTTGGTGTTGCCGAAGAAGGAGTGAAACCGCCTCGCTCGTCACTACCAAAAGGTCAAGACCCTGAAGAGGTTGATCTGGAGTTGGCGTTGAAACTATTGACCTTGCCGCGTTTGGTTGGCGCGCACCCTGAGACGGGTAAAAATATTACTGCTGGTCTTGGGCGTTATGGTCCGTTTGTGTTGCATGATGGAACTTATGCAAATTTGAGCAGTTTTGATGAAATTTTCGAAGTTGGTTTAAACCGTGCGGTTACATTGTTGGCTGAGAAAAAAGCCAATGCCCGTAAAAGTGCTAGTGAGCTGCGCGATCTTGGTGAACACCCTGATGGTAACGGCACGGTTAAAATTATGGATGGTCGATATGGCCCCTATGCCAAGTATGGTAAAATTAATGCCACACTGCCGCGTGATACAGACCCGAATGATGTGACGCTTGAACAAGCGGTTGAATTAATTGCGGCGAAAGCGGCAAAAGGGCCAGCCAAGAAAAAGGCTAAAAAGAAGCCTGCAAAGAAAGCGGCTAAGAAAAAAGCGGCTAAAAAACCCGCAAAGAAAACGGCTAAAAAGGCGGCAAAGAAAACGGCTAAAAAAGCAACTAAAAAACCCGCAGCAAAGAAATAGGATACCCCCTTCCATTGGCAGAACGCCCGAAAAAACAAAAAAGCTCATCAAAGAAAAAGACTGGATGGGCTAAAAAGAAAAACAAAAAGAAAGTTTTTGGTTTTCCGAGCGACGCGGCCATTGTTGATTTTGTCAATAATTCTACAGGTAAAATCGGCAAAAATCAGATTGCTCGCCATTTCAAGCTTACTGGCGATCACCGTATCACGCTAAAAGATGCATTACAGCGATTGCGTGAATCTGGAAAACTGCAGGTTGATAAACGTAAAATCGCCACGCGTACGGGCTTGCCCAAAGTTTGTGTAATGAAAATTACAGGTGTTGATGATGATGGTGAATTGCAAGCTGCAGCCATTCGTTGGGACGAAGCTGACGGTACACCGCCAGCTATTATCATTAAAGCTTCAAACGAACGGGCAAAAATACCTAGGCAAAAAGCCATTGGTGTGGGTGATGTGGTATTGGCGCGGCCTGTCAAAATCCAGGATGATACTTACGATTATATGGCAACGATTGTTAAGCGCCTTGATAATGAAAAGCCTTATAACCTTGGTGTCGTTCGCAAGATGAGCAAAGGCTTTCGCATCACGCCAACCGATAAAAAATCACGCTTTGAGTTTGTTGTCGCTTCGTCTAATGAGCGCGGGCTTAAGGGCGGTGAACTGGTTGGATTTGAAGTGGCGCGTGGTAGTACACATGGCTTAAAGATTGCTAAAATCGTTAAGAGACTCGGCAATATTCAAGAACAGAAAAACATTTCTTTGATTGCGCTATCTGAACATGAAATCCCTGTGGATATGCCAGAAGCGGTTGAAAATACGGCAAATGCACTTAAAGAAATATCTCCTAAAGGCACCAGTCACCATACTGACTTGCGCCATGTGCCGCTCATCACCATCGATCCACCAGACGCGCGTGACCATGATGATGCTATTTACGCACAAGTTGATGATGATCCTGAAAATCTGGGTGGGGTCAATATTATTGTGGCGATTGCTGATGTGGCTTATTACGTCAAATCAAAATCGCTCATTGATAATGAAGCGCGAAAACGAGGTAATTCAACCTATTTGCCCGATCGTGTTGTGCCAATGTTGCCTGAACGGTTATCGACTGATTTGTGTTCATTAAAAGAAAAAGTTGACCGCCCTGCTCTTGCCTGTTTTATGACTTTTGACAAAAAGGGCCAAAAGATACGGCATTATTTTGATCGCATCATTATGAAGTCGGCGGCAAAACTTTCCTATCAGGAAGCTCAGGATGCGATTGATGGTAAACCTGATGCAATTGGCGGTGTTATTAGTCAAGAGCTTTATGAGGATGTTCTCAAACCATTATGGGCTGCTTATGCTGTTTTGAAAAAAGGCCGCAGTAAACGCCAACCGCTTGATTTGGATTTGCCAGAGCGCAAATTAGTGATTGGTGAAAACGGCGTTGTTGAAGATGTTAAAATTGTTGATCGCTTTGACGCGCACAAATTGGTTGAAGAATTTATGATTCAGGCCAATGTTGCGGCCGCTGAAACGCTTGAAGATAAAAAACGCAGTTTTATTTATCGCAGTCACGATGCGCCAGGGGCTGAAAAATTGGTTGCTTTGGCTGATTTTTTAAAGACATTGAATTTGTCAGCGCCAACCGGGCAAGTGATGAAGCCTGCAAACTTCAATTCAATTCTGGCAAAAGTCAAAGATACTGAATTGGAGCATGTGGTTAATCAGGTGGTGCTGCGCAGTCAGTCTCAAGCGGTTTATACCACGGATAATTTAGGACACTTTGGTTTAAACCTTCGCCGCTACGCCCACTTTACCTCTCCCATTCGTCGCTATGCTGATTTTACCGTGCATCGTGGTTTAATTGCTGCGCTTGGCTTGGGCGGTGATGGCATGACCAAGGAAGAAGAAGCCAGTTTGCAATCGATTGCTGAAGATATTTCAGCGACTGAACGGCGCTCGATGTTGGCTGAACGTGATACAAAAGACCGTATGATTGCCAATTTCCTTTCTGGCGAAATCAATAAGATTTTCGACGGCCGTATTGGTGGTATGGCTGGTGCGGGATTGTTTATCACGCTTGATGAGACGGGCGCTGACGGGTTTGTTCCTGCGGCCAGCCTTGATGGTGATTATTTTATATATGATGAAGAAAAGCGCTCGATGATTGGTGAGCGCACGGGCGAGACTTTCACTATGGGTGATAAAGTTCGTGTTCGTCTGCTTGAAGCTGTGCCGGTTTCCGGTGGTCTTAAGCTTGAAATGATGAGTGAAGGCAAAAAGGGTAAACCTGCTGGCAGGCGTAAGGGCCGCGTTGGGCGTTCAGCGGTTCGATCTACCAGTGGATCGGGTGGGCGGTCGAGTGCGCGTGACAAGTTTAAGAAAGGTCGCGGACGACGGTAAAAAACAGGTTTCTATGTTTCTAACCCTTTGAACACATTCGTTTATTTGATTGTGTTCATGTTTTGCGGCAAGGTGACGCGCGACTGACAGCGAACTTATTTAAGATAAGGTTTGCTCGCATAATACCTGAATGACAGTGCAAACTAATGATTCGAGAGATCGCGAAGTCATGGTAAAAGCGAGTTGTATCCGTCCATGGGGACCAGCTATTTTACGTGGACTTGCAAAAAAGTGCCCTTCCTGCGGGAAAGGTAACTTGTATGGAAAATTTCTCAAAATCAATGACCATTGCCCTCATTGTGGTGAGGAGCTTTATCATCATCGCGCTGATGATGCACCGCCCTATTTCACCATTTTTATTCTTGGGCACATATTAATTCCGCTGATCTTTTTTGTTGAAACGGTGTATCGGCCTGCTGTTTGGGTTCATTTATCTATTTGGATTCCGTTGACCGTAATTGCAACATTATGTTTGTTGCCATGTGTAAAAGGGGCTACTCTTGCACTGCAATGGGCGCTGTGTATGCATGGCTTTGAGTATGCTGCAGTTTGTGCGCCGGCAACTCCCCCAGATGATTTAACAAATGGGCCTGCCGATTAGTCTTAATCGGGCCGCTTTGCAGCACCAGTCTGGAAATCTGGTGCCTATGAAAAACATTTATTGACGGAAGGTTTGTTTGCTCGTTAGATTTATCTGATGAATATTCAAACGACCTACAAGCCACCTGCAATGCGCCCTCGTGATGCCGCGACCCTTATTATCGTTCGTCATGATGATGAACATCCGCGTTTTATGATGGGTAAACGCCATGAGAACAGCGCTTTTATGCCAGGAAAATTTGTTTTTCCTGGTGGTCGGGTTGATGCCGGTGATTGCCGCGTCAAACCTGCGAGCGATCTTCATCCTCAAGTTGAAAAAGCATTGCTGAACAAAATGCGTGGCAGACCGAGTACGTTACGGGCGCGAGGATTGGCGATGGCGGCCATTCGTGAAACCTTTGAAGAAGTCGGTCTTATTGTCGGAAAGCCCCATCAAGGAGAGTTTAAAACCGGTTCCAAACACTGGAAACCCTTTGCTGAAACGGGGTTCATGCCAAGTTTAGAAAACCTGCGGTTTCTTGCTCGTGCTGTTACCCCGCCTGGGCGCACGCGCCGTTTTGATGCGCGGTTTCTGGTCGCTGATGCGAGTGATGTTGCCAATATTGATTCCCCGGTTAATGTTGATTCTGATGAGTTGTTGGAGTGTCATTGGGTTAGTTTTAAATCTGTGCAGGATTTAGATCTTCCTTTTATTACCAAAGAGATTCTTAAAGTATTAGAACAGGCTCTTGAGGCAAAAGATGGATTGTCTCCTGACCGCCCTGCTCATTTTCGCCATATGCTGCATGGTCGCTGGTGTTATGAAACGGTCTAAAAGGGTCTGATTTATCGGTGTTCAGGTTTTGCATTGGCAAGCGGGCGCAAAAACGTCACGAAGCGGTTGACTTGATCTAAAACTTAGGCCATATACGCGGCACCGAATTATTATTTTAGCGGCTCTCATGTAGCCACAGGACAGAAAAATGGCAAAAGCAACCACCATTAAAATCAAATTAGTCAGCACTGCTGACACTGGCTACTATTACGTAACGAAGAAAAATTCACGTACACAAACGGAAAAACTTTCATTCCGCAAGTATGACCCGGTTGTACGCAAACACGTTGAATTTAAAGAACACAAAATCAAGTAACTGATTTAACCGCTACGGTTATATTGTTTACAAGTTTTAAAAGGGCTGGTGTTTTCATCAGCCCTTTTCGTTTGCTTATAATTCAACCAACTGATCTTCGGGATCGAATAGATCAATATGTTTAGCCTCATCAAAGGTGCTTACAGGGCCTTCAAGCAACTTCCAGACGGCAAAGCCCCCGTCCATGTTGTAAACCTTATCAAAACCCATTTGCTGTAATGTTTGACCAGCCAATGCAGAGCGGCGGCCGGAGGCGCAACAAATGAATAGTTTTTTACCTTCACCAAAAACCGGTTTGAAATAATCACTGGCAGGGTCAGCCCATGATTCCAGTAAACCGCGTGGTACGTGATACGATCCTGGAATACAGCCGTCGCGTTGTAGTTCGCGCACATCACGCACATCAATAATAACCGCCTCACCTTCATTTTCCTCCATGGTGTCCATGGCGAGCACGGGCGGTAAGTTTTCTACCTCTGCTTTTGCTTTGCGAACAAGGTCATCATAACCGAATTTGAGCGTCAGACTCATTGGTAAATTCTCCAAAAAAAATAGAGTGTTAGAAAATTAACACCCTATCAATCTGTTACCGTAAGACAACGCGGTAAAATGACGTATTGGCCAGTGCCTGTCGCGTTGAATTGAATTCACTTGCTGACATGGACGGCCTTGTTTCTCAAGGCCTGCCTCATATCAGTAAGCAAATGCTTGAATCTATTTGAACGCGACACGCACTAGTTTAAGCTGTTTCGTTGAACAATTCACGTCCAATCAGCATACGGCGGATTTCTGAGGTGCCCGCACCAATTTCATAAAGTTTGGCATCGCG
>JALWJW010000021.1 GCA_026996935.1 Hyphomicrobiales bacterium | reverse complement strand
TTCCCCCCTTATGGTAATTGCCCACAATCCCACTATGGAGGAATTAGCGTTTGAATTAACCGGCACTGGCAACAACGCGGCGCGCGCTTTAATGAACCAGAAATACCCATCCGCAGGCCTTGCCATATTAGATTTCGACATAAAACAATGGGCAGATTTACAAACAGGGGTTGGCACTCTCATCAGCTTTACCCGCCCTAAAGAGCTGCCAGATTAAACCAATAAACCCGGCCCCTCTTGAAATTTCAGCAAGTTTGCCAATATGTTATGAGTGTAAAATGAATCATTTTCTCAACTCAACAAGAGTTATAATTGGCGGGGGCCATCGATGAAAATATCAAATCTGACCGATGGTGTAAAAATCGCCTTTGGCAATATGGGCGATTATGCCAGCGATATTGTCTCCCCTTCGGTTCGCCTTGGTGTAACGGGCCTGTCACGCGCTGGCAAAACCGTCTTCATCACCGCACTGGTTCACAACCTCATTCACAATGGCCGTTTGCCCCTGTTCACCGCCCACGCCACAGGCCGCATCAAACGCGCTTATCTAGAACCACAGCCCGATGATGACCTGCCGCGCTTTGCCTATGAAGAACATCTAAAAGCCTTAACGGGCGAAAACCGCCATTGGCCACAAAGTACCAAGCGCTTAAGTCAATTACGGTTGACCATAGAATATACGCCTGATGGTTTTCTGGCCCGCAACCTTCATGGTGGCAAACTTCATATTGACATTATTGATTATCCCGGCGAATGGCTGCTCGACCTGCCTTTGCTGGAAATGAGCTATAACCAGTGGTCACAACAAGCCGTCACCGCCAGTCAGATTGCCCCGCGTGATAAATTATCTAAAGACTGGGCAGCTTTTTCAAAAACCTTAGACCCGCAAGCCCAAGCACAAGAAGCCGATGCCCAAAAAGCGGCTAAACTGTTCACGCAATATCTCAAAGACTGCCGCCAGGACGAATTTGCCTTATCAACCCTGCCGCCGGGCCGCTTTCTTATTCCAGGCGATCTGGAAGGTTCACCCCTCCTCACCTTTGCCCCGCTAAATTTAGAAGAAGGCACGGCTGCAACTTCTGGCTCCCTCCATGCGATGATGCAGCGGCGCTATGATGCCTATGTCGATCACATCGTACGCCCGTTCTATGTCAATCACTTCGCCCGTTTAGACCGCCAAATCGTCCTTGTTGACACCTTATCAGCTTTGAACGCAGGCCCGCATGCCATTGCAGACCTTAAAAGCGCCCTCAGTGATATTTTATCCAGCTTTCGTCAGGGCGAAAACAGCATATTGTCCTCCATCTTTGCCAAACGCATCGACAAGGTGTTATTCGCCGCCACAAAAGCCGACATGCTACACCACGAAATGCACGATAATCTGGAAAGGATATTAGCGCTGGTGATTGAAGATGCCGCCAAACAGGCAAAAATATCAGGCGCAGCTTTTGATGTTTCGGCTATCGCGGCTCTGCGCGCCACCCGTGAAGCCTCAATCGAGCACAATGGCGAAACACTCGAATGTATCACTGGCATCCCTGAAAAAGGCGAAGTCATTGACGGAGAAACCTTTGATGGCATCTCCAAGGCCGCCATCTTTCCCGGTGATTTACCGCAAAACCCTGAAAAAGCCCTCGATGGATCCCTTACCGATGCGTTGCATTTTGTTCGCTTCCGCCCGCCACTGCTTGAAAAACCACAACCGTTAAAACCCGCCCCTGCCTTACCGCACATTCGGCTTGATCGCGCTATGCAGTTTCTACTGGGGGATTATTTCCAAT
>JALWJW010000020.1:968-1786 GCA_026996935.1 Hyphomicrobiales bacterium | reverse complement strand
TTCAAGGTTTTTAATATAAATTTTGTTAAGGCGGTCAATCTCGGCATCCTTGGCTGCCACAAGTTTCTGCCAGTTAAATGTCGGCTTGGCCACATCCCAGCCAAAACCTTTGGCGTGTTCAAATTCTTCACTAAAATGACTGGCGTAAACAAATAGTTTTTTCGGTACACAACCACGAATAACACACGTGCCACCAACACGAAATTCTTCTGCCACAGCAACACGCGCACCATAGCCCGCAGCAATGCGTGCTGCGCGTACACCACCAGAACCTGCGCCAATAACAAACAGGTCGTAATCATATTTCGTCATTTTATCTGCCTTTAAAACACAATCGCCATTCTCAAAAGCTGAGAATGGCGATCAAAACTTAGCTTAGTTTTAGTATATAAGCCTTTAGACCTTGGCATCAATAGTGATAGGACCAAACGGGGTGCCTAATATTGCTTTACGGGCAATGCCGACAAAAAGACCGTGTTCAACAACGCCTGGAATTGAAGTCAGTCCCGCAATGAGCTTTTCAGCATCAGGGATTTCGCCAAAATGGCAATCAATAATGTAGTTGCCATTATCGGTAATAAACGGATTGTCAGCATCATCTTTACGCAAATCAATTTTGCCCTGAACGCCAGCCCATTCACCGACCGTTCCAACCATGATAGCGGTTGCTCGCGCACCAAACTTAACGATTTCAACAGGCAGTGGAAACTTGCCCAGAACATCAACTTTTTTGCTTTCATCAGCAATCACGATCATGTTTTTAGACGAAGCTGCAACGATTTTTTCGCGCAACAATGCCCCGCCGCCGCCTTTAATAA
>JALWJW010000020.1:0-958 GCA_026996935.1 Hyphomicrobiales bacterium | reverse complement strand
CTTTAATAAGGCGTAACTCCTGATCCAGCTCATCAGCCCCATCCACGGTTAAATCAAGGATCGGGTTGTCGTTCAGCTCGATCATTGGAATATCAAGGCTTTCTGCCTGACGGTGAGTGGCAGATGATGTGGCAACGCACTCCACCTTTAAGCCGTCGGCAACTTTTTTGCCCAGGGCTTCAACAAAGAACTCGGCCGTTGAGCCTGTGCCAAGGCCCAGTTTCATGCCGTCTTCAACAAATTTTAGCGCTTCTTCTGCTGCTGCTTTTTTCTGATCTCTTATAGTCACTTAGATAGTCCACCCATCAACATATATTTAAATTCAGTAAACTCATCCATGCCGTGCGCTGACCCTTCGCGGCCAATGCCCGATTCTTTAACACCGCCAAACGGTGCCACTTCGGTTGAGATAATACCCTCGTTAATGCCGACAATACCATATTCAAGCGCTTCGCCAACGCGCCAAATCCGCCCAATGTCGCGCGAGTAAAAATAACACGCCAAACCAAACTCGGTATCATTGGCCATTTGCACCGCTTCTTCTTCGGTTTTAAATTTAAACAACGGACCAACCGGGCCAAAAGTTTCTTCCGTAGTAATCAGCATGTCAGTGGTGACATCACGAATAAGCGTTGGTTCAAAGAAATTTCCACCCAGCCCCTTGCCGCCAACAATAACTTTTGCGCCTTTGGCCACCGCATCATCCACATGGCGCTGAACTTTATCAACGGCGGCCTGATTGATCAGCGGCCCTGTGGTCACGCCATCTTCAACCCCATTGCCAACACTTAATTCGCGCACCGCAACGGCCAGTTTTTCAGCAAAGGCATCATAAATCCCTTCTTGGATCAGCAGGCGGTTGGCACAAACGCAGGTTTGGCCCGCATTGCGATATTTTGAGGCCATGGCCCCAATGACCGCCTCATCAAGGTCAGCATCATCAAACACAATGAACGGG
>JALWJW010000019.1:1475-1789 GCA_026996935.1 Hyphomicrobiales bacterium | reverse complement strand
AATCGTCCGCGTAAGATTATCTGATCCCCATACAATAAAGGCCTATCTGGTCGTTTTCCACTTAACCTCACAAGATAAGGTAGAGCTTGCGGTTTGATGTTTTCAACCGATCGCAGGAGCAGATAAATTCTGGCTCTTTGCTTGGGGCGGTACTCAACACGCTCAACAATTCCGGTCATTTTCGCCGTTGGTGTTGTTGCCACCAGCGACACATGCTCAATCGAATTAGTGCGAACTTTTGCAACGCTAAATCCAACCAGAAAAAAACAAATCAACAACAAACGAAATGCACCGCCACGTTTAAAGTATAGCCA
>JALWJW010000019.1:0-1465 GCA_026996935.1 Hyphomicrobiales bacterium | reverse complement strand
TATAAAAACAACGATATGAGGCTCGCGTGGTAAAGCAAAATATGCAGCAATTCCACACACCAGAGCGATGGGACACCAAAGACCCCATCGATCTCGTTGGTTTAACAAAGTTGTATAAAAACTAGTCACGAGCAATGATACGCTGGCACTGTGCTTGACAGTTGCGAAATACGCACGGATCTGACAGATCTGCTTCCTATACTCAAAACGTACCAAGATTACGCCCTCACTCCCCATTCAAGTCTTACATGGATTGGCGTGATGTGCTAGGGACAGATAAATTTTTCATTAAACTCGTTTTCAGGAGTCCGTAGCCAATGGCCGCGACAGTCGTTACCCGTTTCCCCCCCTCTCCTACCGGCTTTCTTCATATTGGTGGGGCCAGAACCGCTTTGTTTAATTGGCTCTATGCCAAGTCAAAAGGCGGCCGAATGGTACTGCGGATTGAAGATACAGATCGTGAACGCTCTACTCAAGAAGCTATCGATGCTATTCTTGATGGGATGAAATGGTTGGAATTAGATTGGGATGGGGAACCTGTTTTTCAGGCTTCTCGGGCTGAGCGTCACATTGAAGTTGCCAATCAACTGCTTGAACAAGGTGATGCATACTATTGTTATTGCTCGCAACAAGAGCTACAGGAAATGCGTGAAAAAGCCCGGGCGCAAGGCCGCGCGGTTGTTTATGATGGAACCTGGCGAGATCGCTCCAGTTCAGAGGCTCCTGAAGGTGTTAAACCTGTTTTACGTTTCAAGTCGCCCCTTGATGGTGAAACCATTATTCATGATCAGGTCCAAGGTGATGTAACCTTTGCTAATAAGGATTTAGATGACCTTATTCTGCTGCGCTCGGATGGATCACCAACCTACAATCTTTCAGTTATTGTTGATGATCATGATATGGGTATCACCCATATTTTACGCGGTGTTGACCACCTGACAAATGCAGCCCGGCAAAGTGTTATTTACAATGCTCTTGGCTGGGAAATTCCTGTTATGGCTCATATTCCACTTATTCATGGTCCTGACGGTGCCAAACTTTCAAAGCGCCACGGTGCATTAGGTGTTGAGGCTTATCGCTCCATGGGTTATTTGCCAGCAGCGATGCGAAACTACTTGTCTCGCCTTGGCTGGTCCCATGGTGATGAGGAAATTTTTACAACAGAACAGGCAATCAAGTGGTTTGATTTTGATGCCATTGGCAAATCTGCATCACGATTTGATTTTGATAAACTGGAAAATCTTAACGGTCACTACATTCGTCACATGGATGATAATGAGTTATTGGTTCAATTGCTAAAAGCCCTGCCCTATCTTCCCAATGGTGACGACTTTTCCCTCAAACTGGATGAAAAAACAAAACCGGTTTTATTGAAAGCCTTATCTGTTCTAAAAGAACGGGCAAAAACCCTGGTCGAACTAGTTGATAGCGCGCAATTCATTGTGAATAAACGACCATTGCCAAT
>JALWJW010000018.1 GCA_026996935.1 Hyphomicrobiales bacterium | reverse complement strand
ATTAAAGCCTTGTCGGCAGTGTGAAGTCTAAAACACAGGTTTTTGTTTTCATATTCGGTCTTTAAAAAATGCTCAATTTGTTGAGCCTGGTCCTGGCTAACATCAAGAACCATACGCAAAATACCGTCAAATTTGCGAAAATCGGTGTTGGTTCTCACTTCATTTGAATAGGCTGCGCCGTCATAATCGCCAGCTTTTGCAGCAAAGCGTTCACACCACAATTGCACAAGGGAAGTGAAAAAGACGTGCGCCAGTTTGCGCAAATAACTTTTGTGGGGTGTAGATACACGCCCGGTTAGATTTGCTTCTTGTTTTAAGCTGGATGGAGGCCAGCGATATTTCATTGTTTGTTTTTTTTGCCGGTGCCGCGTTGCTGGTGGCTGTGCCTGATGCCTGACCGACTATCGTCTCGATCTTGTTCAAAACCTGACTGAGTTTTTGGGTTTCTTGTGCTTTTGTTGCTGCATAGACTTTGATCATCATTGTCGCCATGATGCCGTTTGCTGCGATTAAAGGTTCCCAACGGCATGATAAGCCATCAAGATCGGGCTCGCCAATGTCGGGGTCAGGTTGGAGATGGTAGGGGTTTGGGGTTTGTGTGTCTTTTAAAAGCTCATCGGCTAATTCTAATCCGCCGCCGGCAAACATGGCAAGAAAATTGCCTTTGCTGAGTTGGTATTTACGAACAGTAACGTCAACACCTTTTTTTCGTAACTCACTTACCTGAACGGCACCGATACGCAGATCGAGTTTGAATAAATCTTTTGATTTGGCCTGTAAGGCCTGCAGGGGGCTTGAGGCTTTTCTACAGACTTGTGGCGGGACAATAACTGTGCTGCCATCGCCGCCAAAAACAAATGGGACAGCTATGCCCTGGCAGGCATTTAGAATGCACGTGATTGAAGCGGCACCAACCATATTGACGTCTTTATAACGTCCTTCTTTAATAGCTTTGGTTGAGCCTATGACATCAGAGATCAGTACCGTCCAGTCATCTGGGATCTGGCTATAGGAAGAAAAGTCAGTAAACCCGGAAAAATCTGTAAAAGCAGGGAGTTGTTGGTAAAACAAAGCGGTCATCACGTAACTTTGGGTCAAGCGCGGCTTTTTGTCCATATGTTACACCAAATTGTGACTTGGCTCATTTGTAACTTGGGAAGTAGTTGTTTGGGTATTATCTAAAGTTTATAGATTTAAACTCAATGAAATGGTCATATGATGAATAATACAATTTCAAGACGCACTGTTGTTGCTGGCTTTCTTGTTGCAGGGGTTGGCCTTGGTGCCGTGTCTTCACTTGCTCTGGCTGGCAACCCTGTTATGACAGCCCCGCAGGCATTAAAAGAAGCCAAAGAGAAAAAGCTGGTTCTTATTGATGTTCGCCATCCAATGGAATGGAAAGAAACAGGGATTGGCGTTGATGCTGTGCCTATTTCTATGCATCAGGGTGGTTTTTTAGCTAAATTGGATAAAGCAATTGGTGGTGATAAGAACAAAAAGATTGCTATCATTTGTGCCACAGGATCTCGTTCTGCCTATATTCAGAAAGAGCTTTTAAAGCGGGGATATAGCAATGTGGTTTCTGTTGCAGAAGGTATGGTTGGTGGTCCAAATGGTAAAGGTTGGATTCCGCGTGGTTTACCTATTAAAAAAATCGATATTGATGCGATTAAATAAGGCTGTTTAAGCTTTTAGAACATGATTGCTATATCCATTATGGCAATTGTGTTCTATTAAGTGGCCATTATGGCTCCACCTTTATTGACCCTACAAAATATCCACCTGACATTTGGTGGCACTCCTTTATTATCGGGCGCAGAATTGACTGTGATGCCGTTTGATCGCTTATGTCTGGTTGGCCGCAATGGCTCGGGTAAATCGACCTTGCTTAAAATTGCTGCCGGCATGGTTGAAGCTGATGATGGCGAGCGGTTTTTTAAACCGGGAACAACGGTGCGCTATATGGCGCAGGAACCTGATTTTTCTGAATTTAAAACCACGCTTGAGGTTGTGCAATCGCAACTTGCCCCTGGTGATGATGAATATCAGGCTATTCGCTTGCTTGAAGATTTTGGTATGAGTGGTGATGAAGATCCGCAAAACCTTTCTGGCGGGGAAATGCGCCGGGTATCATTGGCCAGTGTTTTAGCGCCCAAACCTGATATTTTATTATTAGATGAACCCACCAACCACCTTGATTTACCAGCGATCGAACAACTTGAAAAAGTGTTGTCAAAATTGCGCTGTGCGGTGGTGTTAATCAGTCACGATAGACGGTTTTTGCAAAACTTATCAAAACGTACTTTATGGATTGATCGCGGCCAAACGCGTCAGCTTGATCGCGGCTTTGAACATTTTGAAGAATGGCGCGATGCGTTGCTTGAGCAAGAAGAATTAGAAGCGCACAAACTTGATCGCAAAATTGTGCGTGAAGAACATTGGCTGCGATATGGTGTGACAGCGCGGCGCAAACGCAATGTAAAACGCTTGGGCGATCTGCATGGCCTTAGACAAAAACGCATCGAGGTTGGTGCAACGCAGGCGCGCGTGAAAGCCAATGTGCAAATGGCCGGTAATGAGGCAGCTGCTTCTGGAAAGCTGGTGGTTGAAGCCGATCATATTTCAAAAGCGTTTGGTGACACGGTTATTACCAAAGATTTCTCAACTAAAATTTTACGCGGTGATCGTGTCGGTATTATCGGGGCCAATGGTGCTGGTAAAACAACGCTGCTTAAAATGCTGATGGGTGAACTTGAACCTGATAGCGGTTCGATACGTATTGGCACGAAACTTGAAATTGTTACACTTGACCAGCGCCGTGAAAGTCTGTCACCAGATGAAAGTTTGCGTGATGCTTTAACGGGTGGGGGCAGTGATATGATCCCTGTGGCTGATGGGCAAAAGCATGTTATTGGTTATATGAAGGACTTTCTGTTTCAACCTGAACAAGCTGGCACACCGATTAAAGAATTATCTGGTGGTGAGCGCGGTCGGGTGATGTTGGCGCGGGCACTGTCCAAGCCTTCAAATCTTTTGGTACTTGATGAACCGACCAATGATCTGGATCTGGAAACACTGGACCTTTTGCAGGAATTACTGGCAAGTTATAGTGGGACGATACTGTTGATTAGTCACGATCGCGACTTTTTGGATCGCACGGTAACATCGGTTGTTCACGCTGAAGGGGATGGCGTTTGGATTGAGTATGCGGGCGGGTTTTCTGATATGCTAAATCAGCAAAAGCAACCGGCACAGGGCGTTCAAAAAACGCGGACGACCAAATCTGCAACGGGGCAGGGTCAAAAGACTGTTAAATCTCAAAAGATGAGCTTTAAGGACAAGCATGCGCTTGAGACCTTGCCAGCCAAAATGGAAAGACTGGAAAAGGCGATTGAAACTTTCAAGCTGGCACTGGCGGATCCTAAACTTTATAATAGTGACCCTGATCGTTATGACAAAACGGTGAAAAACCTTGCCAAGGCAGAGCGCGATTTTAGAAAAAGCGAAGAGCGTTGGCTAGAGCTTGAGATGATGCGTGAAGAGATGGGCGGCGATAATGAGTAGTGGTGCCCAATTTGATGTTATTATCATAGGCGCTGGGGCCGCGGGCATGATGTGCGCCTTAACGGCGGGGCAAAATGGGGCAAAGGTCTTATTGCTCGATCATACGCGAAAAATTGGTGAGAAGATTAGAATTTCTGGTGGTGGACGGTGTAATTTTACTAATATTCACTGTAATCCGAAAAACTTCTTATCTCAGAACCCTCGGTTTTGTATCTCAGCTTTAAAGCGCTATGGGCCACAAAAGTTTATTGATATGGTCAATAAGCACGAGATTGCCTGGCACGACAAAGGGGCGGGGCAATTGTTTTGTGATGATAGCGCAACGCAAATTATCGAAATGCTATTTGCTGAATGTCGCGCGGGCAAGGTGACGATTTGGTCCGGGTCTGAAGTTAAGCGGGTGGAAAAGCCGGCAGAAGTTTTTTCTGTTCATGTGGATGAAAAAGTTGTGACATCGAAGTCATTGGTTATTGCAACTGGCGGGCTTTCTATTCCCAAAATTGGTGCCACGGGTTTTGGCCATAGTATTGCGCAACAGTTTGGCC
Source organism: Hyphomicrobiales bacterium (assembly GCA_026996935.1). GTDB lineage: Bacteria > Pseudomonadota > Alphaproteobacteria > Rhizobiales > Aestuariivirgaceae > JALWJW01. Next base: position 4,064 of record JALWJW010000018.1, on the reverse strand, counting down.
ATAGCATTATCGACTTGCGGCCAGGCTTGGTGCCGCTGACATTTTCTGGTGCTTTGCTTGAAAGTATGAAATCTATTACAGGCCTATCGCAAGAGGTTGTGGTGAAGTTTGGCAAGACGCAATTTCGCGAAGCTTTATTGTTTACCCATCGCGGTTTGTCTGGTCCTGTAATTTTGCAAATTTCATCTTATTGGCGCGATGGTCAACCTTTGATGATTGATTTGGTGCCTGACGTAAATGTTGCTGATGAGTTGATGACGGCGCGCTCTACCAAGGGCAAGCAAGACATAAATAATGTGCTTTGTACATGGTTGCCCAAACGATTGGCTGATTTTGTTTGTCAAATTGCAAAAGTATCTGGCCGATTGGCTGACCTGAATAAAAAGCAATTGGCAGCTATTTCCAATGGTGTCAATCATTGGCAAGTGTTGCCGCAAGGCACTGAAGGCTATCGCACTGCCGAGGTGACATTGGGCGGGGTTGATACCAAAGAATTGTCGTCCAAAACCATGGAATCAAACCTAGTGTCGAATCTATACTTTGTTGGTGAGGTGATGGATGTGACAGGTCATCTTGGTGGCCATAATTTCCAATGGGCGTGGTCTAGTGGTCATGCGGCAGGATTGGTAGCAGGTCAGGCGGTATCCTAGCCATCTTCTGCTTAATCGTTGAAAGCCTTGAGCCTAATATTACTCGGCAGCATCAGTGTTTTGAATATCTTCGCGCATATCACAATCCAGGGTTTCGCCTTGTTTCTTCGTTGCCATGATTTCACGGGCTTTTTCATACGCCGGGTCATGCCAGAACATCATGCAGCCATTGCACCCGCGCCCGCAGCAGGTATCTAAGCCTAAACGCGGGGATTTTATTTTACGGGTTTTGTTATCCTCTTTAAGAGAGTTGCGTAAATTTTCACGTTTGCGCTTGTAAAGGGGATGTACAGGATCATCTGTGTTACAGGTTATTTCCAGGCGTTGGCCTACACGGTCTAACTTAAGGCGGTCCCACTGGGTTTGGGTGAGCGGTGTTTCTTTGCGCACAACGGTGAGTTCTGGCATACGGTTTTTAAGCGCCTGAATATTTTCATGATCGAAAAGTTCGAATGGTAAGCGAATGACAGGCTTGGTACCAGCGTGAACCGCATCGGTAATTTTACCGTTATGGGCGCTTTCAAATTCATAAACCCGCAAGAGAACCGTTTCACCACCATCGGGGGGTAAAAACTCTAAAACATCGCCGGCAACGATTTTGTTTTTAACTTCAACTTCAAAAGCATCATCGGTGATGTTTGAAATAAAACCGGCAAACTCCCACTCGCCCAAAGTTTGGGTTTGTTCGTAATTGTGGGCGTAATTGGTTAATCGGCCATCGTGAAAGGCAAGGCTGTAGCCACGGTTTGAGACGTTCATCAATTCGTCCATATAGGGCTTTGGGTTCCAATTTTCAGGATCGCGGGCCCAATCATCAATGGCGCGCCGATATATGCGGGCAACGACAGCTACATAATAAACCGACTTATTGCGGCCCTCAACTTTAAGACTATCAATGCCAAGTTTTAAATACTCATCCAATTTCGGCATCAGGCATAAATCTTTGGCGTTTAAAATGTAAGACTCGTTTTCGCTTTCCTCGATGGGCATAAATTCGCCCGGGCGTGCACCTTCTTCAAGTAAGAATTCAAACATATTGACGTTGGATTCATCAATTTCGAGTTCTTTGATGGTGCCGTCGCGCAATTTTAAGTGGACCTTATATCCCCAGCGGCATGAATTGGCGCAGTTGCCCTGGTTGGCACCACGCTCGGCCATGAAATTAGATAACAGACAGCGGCCAGAATAGGTCATGCACATGGCGCCGTGAACGAAAGTTTCCAGTTTCACATCAGGGCATTTTTCGCGAATTTCAACCAGTTCTTCAAAGGAGACTTCGCGGGCAAGGACGACCAATTGCGCGCCCATGTCTTGCCAAAATTTGACTGATAACCAGGAGCAGACATTGCTTTGGGTTGAAATATGCAGCGGCACATTCGGGGCGTGTTGTTTGACATATTGAAACACGCCAGGGTCGGCAATAATTACTCCATCAGGGTCTAAATCTTTGATGGTGTCGACATATTCGGCCAATTTTGGAATGTCTTTATTGTGTGAAAAAAGGTTCAATGTCAGGTAAACGCGTTTGCCATGAGCATGGGCAAATTCAATGCCTTCACGAATTTGCTCTAAGCTAAACTGTGATTTTGTCCGCAAAGACATATCCGGTGTGCCCAGATAAATGGCATCTGCACCGTATAAAACAGCGGTTTTTAGCTTTAAAAGTGAGCCAGCGGGCATAAGGAGTTCTGATTTTAAATCTGTCATAGGCTTGTTCTATTTTGAAGTGAGCAAAAGCACAATTAAATTATTTTTGTCCCGTCGCCAAGGTTTTGACATTGCTGTGCGTCTAAGTTTGTATAATGGATATAATGATTGATGATTTTACACTGGTCCAAAAGGCCAATAAGGGTGACAAGCGGGCATTTTCGTTGCTGCTTGAGCGCCATTATGACCTGATTTATAGAATTGGGTTTCGCATGTTGCAAAATCAAGCCGATGCGGAAGATTTAGCGCAAGATATTTGCGTTAGTCTTGCTGGTAAATTGCAAAGCTTTCAGGGACAGTCAAAACTGACAACCTGGCTGTATCAGGTGACCATGAACAGTGCGCGAGATTTTTTGCGCCGGCGGGTCACAATTGCAAAAATACATGGTGAGTTTGCTGATCTTCAGGATTTGCAAAAGGGAGCCGAAGCTCAGCAAAAAGATGATGTGGAATGGGCTTATAACGCGATTAATTCCATGCCTGAAGATTTGCGCGAAACCGCATTGTTGATTGTTGCAGAAGGTTTATCGCACGCAGAAGCCGGTGAAGTTTTGAATGTAAAAGAGGCAACGGTTTCGTGGCGAATGATGAAGGTCCGTGAGCATTTAAAGGCTTTGGTTGGCGAAGAAGCAAAAGCCGAGACGAGTAGATGATATGACAAAAGAATTTGAAAAACTAACTTCAAGCTTTGAAAATGAAGCCCAACCGCGCGCTTCAAAGGCAGCTAAAGATGCGGCTATGCGTGCGGCAATGGAAGCGTTTGAAGAAAAAAATCAACATCAGCACCAAGGAAATCGAGTTTCAAACCGTCTTAAAGGACAAGGCAACAAAATTTTTGACCTATTGACCTTTTCGAAATGGAGAAAATCGATGAAATTATCTTATCTTTTAGCAGGCGGTACAAGCATAGCCGTATTGACCTTGGCAGTTGCAAATACAGGTCAGTTTCAAGAACTTATTAAACCCAATGAACCTGTGAGTGAGCCTACCGTTATATCCAAGCCTGATCGTAATACTAAAAAGAATGAAAGCGGAATTGCTCAGACAACGATTGGAACGTTGAAAAATACCAAGAGTTCAAGTGCTGACAAAATTGTTAAGGTAAAACCACGGGCAACACCAGGGGCAGTGCCACGGGCCGTAATGACTGAGAGAACACCTCAAATAAGTCAGGGTTTGAATGATGGTGCTGTAAAAAAAGATAAACGCGTTCGCCAACCGATGAATAATTATGCGCCGTCCGTTATGGCTCCCTCGCCCGTGCTGAACAGGGTGTTGCCCAAAATGGAGCTGAAAAAACGCTCAGTTGTTGGTTTTGCTGGACACGAACGTGATGCGATGTTCCCACCATCTTATTCAGATAACGGGCGTGATAAATTTTCTAAAATAAAGACCAGTCCGTTAAATCAAGTTGCTAAAGAGCCGGTTTCGACCTTTTCAATTGATGTGGATACGGCTTCTTACAGTTTCATGCGTGCGGCGATCAATCAGGGTGTCTTGCCGCAAAAAGATGCGGTTCGGGTGGAAGAACTGATAAATTATTTTCCTTATGATTATCAGGGACCAGACAGTAAAGATGTGCCATTTAAAGCAAATGTCACCGTTGTGCCAACCCCATGGAATACAGCGACAAAGCTCATTCATATCGGCATAAAAGGGTATGATATTAAACGGGCTGAAAAACCTAAGTCGAATCTTGTATTTTTA
>JALWJW010000017.1 GCA_026996935.1 Hyphomicrobiales bacterium | reverse complement strand
GGTGATGCCTATGAGCCGCGCGCCATTGATCGTATTTTGGAAGAGCTGGTTGTTAAACGAAAACGCTATGGCCGCAAAAATGGCCAAGGCTTTTATGATTATTCAGACAAAGGCAAAAAGAAACTTTGGCCCGGCATCACCGAGATTGTCGCCCCTAAAGACACAGGCGTTGGTGTTGAAGAAATCAAAGAACGCTTATTGATTATTCAGGCGCTCGAAACAGCCCGCTGTTTTGAAGAGAATGTTTTAACCGATCCGCGTGAAGGTGACGTTGGTGCAATTCTTGGTTTCGGTTTTGCTCCATACACGGGCGGCCCGTTGTCCTACATCGACACCATGGGCGCAAAAACATTTGTTGAAAAATGTAATGCTTACGCCAAAAAGTATGGCCCCCGTTACACGCCAACAAAACAATTGCTCGAAATGGCAGCCAGTGGCGCTAAATTTTATGGCGCCGATAGCAAACAACAAGTTGCCTGATACGAGTTTAGTTGGTGTGGGATAAAACCCGCACCAACCGCCCATCAATGGCGGCAAGGCCTACACCGATCAGGGCAAGGCCAATGAGATGGGTGAAGTAAAATGTTTCTGACAGGAAAACGATCCCCAGTATAATAGCGCTGACGGGAATGAGAAATGTGACCAACGAGACATTGGTTGGCCCGGATCGCTCCAGAATTTTAAAGTAGAGTACATAGGCGGCCGCTGTTGCGGCCAGTCCAAGCCCTAGAAGTGCCCATATTGTTTGCGCCGATGGTGTAACAATGGTCCATGGCTTATCAACAATCAACATGATGGGAAAAAGCATCAGGCTTGAAGCGCTCACTTGCCCCGCTGCCGTGGCCATGGGTGAAACACCCAGAGCTTTAAACCGCCTCCCGAAAATGCTGGCAAACCCATAAGACAACGCCGCACCAAGAACGGCAAGTTGCGGTAACAAGTGGTCACCTGTTGCAAGGCTGAAACCATCTTTCATCAAGCTTGGCGCCAGTAGAACGGCAACGCCCGTAATGCCAGCCAACACACCAAACCCCTTGAGCGGTGTCAGCTTTTCATTACGGGTTAAAAAGTGAGCAACGACGATGGTAAATAACGGCGTTGTGGCATTAAGTATCGAGGCCAAACCACTGGCAATTTGGCTTTGTCCCCAAACAATAAGAACGAACGGTATGACGTTGTTTAATACTCCCATGCCAAAGAAAGTGAAAATAATGGGTTTGCTAAGTTTTGGCAATTGATGAGTGATAGCCAGAAAAGTCAATAAAGCGCTTGCCCCGATGGCAACACGTAAGGTTACAATGGTCAAAGGTGGTAATTCTTCAACGGCAATACCAACAAAAAAGAACGAACCACCCCAAAGGATAGATAAAGCAATGAGCATTACCCAGTCGAGAAGTTTCATGTGGTTTGATCTTTCATTTGCTTAATGTTTTTGCCAATGCACTGTTTTTTACCAGAATTGTGGATAAACATAGTGTGTGAATTTGAAATGCCATCTTTAAGCGCCTCTGGTGAAAGGTTGAATACTGCTGGATGAAAGTTTGAATTGAACAGATTATTCACTTAGTTTGATAACTAATGCCAGTAGAATAAAAGTTCCAGGTCTGATTTTGACGACGTTGCAGGGAGATTAAATGCTTAAAATTATGATGCCCTTTAAAGCCATATTGGTTTTGCTTTGCATGTTGGCTTTTTCCAATTTGGCGCTGGCAGAAAAAACAGCTCTTGCCAAGGTGACGATAATAACCAATGACAATCAGATTCCAAAACAGGTTCAAACTTTATGGCGTGATGG
>JALWJW010000016.1 GCA_026996935.1 Hyphomicrobiales bacterium | reverse complement strand
CCAACAAATAGCAAGCAACATTCTCCCTCTGATGCCAAGTCTGAGCCTAAGTCAGAACCGGTAAAAGTTGATGCTGAGATCAAGGAAAAGCCAAAAACAACCTGGCAACCTCCTAAAGAAACAGCAACAGAAACCGGCCCGGCAAAAAAAGGCTGGTGGAGTAAATAAGAGACGATACAATTCAATAAAAAGCTCGCTGCATTTTGCCGGCGGGCTTTTTTAATTATTAAAATGTTTTAGTACGTATAGGGTTTTAATGGTTTCAAGCATTTACTTGCTGGTATGAGGTGGGTCTTGAGAAACAAGACTGTTCATGCCAGCAAAGTGAATTCAATTCATCTCTTTATAAACCGCGCGTTGCCCAAATGTGCGCCAAGTGCGCAAGTGAGCACCGAGAGATGCGCGCCAAGGATTGACGTGCCATATTGCCCAAAGGGTCAGCCGCGCCAGGATCATAGTTGGTATTATTCGTGAGGTTTCTTACCCGAACCATTTGAGGCATAGGGTGGGGGAGCCGCGTCTTCAAACCCATATTTTTGCGATGGTTGCGCATAAGATGAAGCCGTTGGAACTTCCGGTTCTGAAAAGACTTCATTCAACGGGTTTTCAACACGGTGAATTTTTCCATCAATAAACGCCCCGTTTTCAACAGAGATTGTTTCATTGAGCACGTCACCTTGCACATGAGCGCCATTTAAGATGTGCACATGAATGGCGCGAATGGGGCCAATAATGCGGCCGCGTACAATGACATCGTCTGCAACAACTTCACCATGCACAATTCCATTTATATCGACAACCGCAGCGCGGGCATTCACATGCCCGTTGACCTCTCCATCAATTTGCAGTTCCCCGTTCGAAACGAGGTTGCCATCGATAACCACATCTGAGGTTATTATAGAAGGGCCAAGCTTACCACGCGGCACCCGCGCGGGACTATTTGAGTTTTTATTTTTTTTGCGAAAAGGATTGAAAATCATTTCTTGCTTTCCAAAAACGAGCTGGATTAAAAACACGGTTGTTTACCCGTGTTTCATAATGAAGGTGAAAACCTGTACTGCGCCCCGAATTGCCAAGCAAACCAACAGCTTGCCCGGCCTTGATATATTGCCCTTTTTTGACGAGAATTTTGTTCATATGGGCATAACGTGTTTCGATGCCATTGGCGTGGCGCACTTTAACCAGCCGGCCATAGCCACCGCCCCAGCTTGCAAAAATCACCAAACCGGCGGCAGGGCTGCGCACTTTCGAACGATAGGGCGCTTTAATGTCGATGCCTGTATGCATTGAAGCAATGCGGCGCATCGGGTCGCGTCGAATACCAAAAGGGCTGGTAATGCGGATAATATTTTTAACCGGTTTTGCCAGTGGCAATCGCTTTGCCCCTTGCTGAAGAATTTTGACATTATTCAATTCATAAATCGCAGCTCTCAATCTTTCTGCAACCATCGGTGAACCAATTTGCTGGGTGGTAACCGCAATAAAAGGTCCGCCAACATTATCTTCTGTTTTAAGTTTTGTGGTTTTTAAAATGCCCTTAGGGTTAATGCCCAATCGCCTGTATATCTTACTCATCCGTTGAGATTTTTTTCGAGCGTAAAGCGCGACCTCTCGGAGTAATTTGCCTTCAAGAAGATTAAAGTTTGCCATTTCCCTGCGCAAATCCTGTATTGGCTCCAGCGCTTCTTTTCTGTCAGCAAATGCACGGGCATACTTTTGAACATAAGTCAGTTCATTAAAACTGCTTTTCCCATCACGATTGAGAATATGGCTTTGTTTTTCAATTTTGTTAAAATTT
>JALWJW010000015.1 GCA_026996935.1 Hyphomicrobiales bacterium | reverse complement strand
TTTACCTTTACGACCCGCTTTGGGCCGCGAAGACTTTTTCGTCACAACAGCCAATCATCAAGCGGTAAATGCGATTGATAAATGGCCCGATTGGCCCAACCCTGTGCTGGTGCTAAGCGGCCCGTCGGGTAGTGGCAAAAGCCACCTCGGGCAAGTTTGGCGTATGGCAACGGGCGCTGAAAAAACAACCCCGCAACAACTCAACATTGATGATGTGCCAAACCTGATGCAAAAAGGCGCATTGCTGGTGGAAGATTTACCGGGGCCAAACCTTGATGAAACCGCATTGTTTCATTTAATCAATTTTGTCCGCGAACAAAAAGGTTTTTTATTACTGACCAGCCAGCAACCCGCGGCTGCATGGGACGTGAAATTACCAGATTTAGCCTCGCGTCTGGCAGCGGCAGGTTCGGCCCGTTTAAACGAGCCTGATGATGATTTGCTGCGTGCCATTATCATCAAACAATTTTCAGATCGTCAACTCTCGATCAGCGAAGACACTGTAAGTTTTATGTTGGCGCGCATGGAACGCTCAGCCCAGGCTGCCTGTGAACTGGTCGAAAAAATAGACAAATCAGCCATGCAGCAAAAAGCCAACATTACAAAGCGTTTCGTTTCAGGTATTTTAAACGCTTAGGTGCTATAGTGCGATCATAATACAGCGCCATAAATGGCCAGTCTAACGCGGAGCAATGATTATTCCTGAAACGATCGACATAAAAAGCCTGTCGCTTGACCATCCCAAACGGTTCATCAATCGAGAAATTTCCTGGCTTGGTTTCAATCAGCGCGTTCTCGAGGAGGTGGCAAACACCAACCACCCACTGCTTGAGCGATTGCGGTTTTTATCAATCTCAGGATCAAACCTTGATGAGTTTTTTATGGTTCGTGTGGCAGGTCTTGCAGGGCAGGTGCGCCAAAACATTATTGAGGTTTCTCCCGATGGCCTAACCCCGGAGCAACAGCTTGAACAAGTGCGCGCCCGAGCTAAAAAACTGATGGCCAAACAAGATGCGCAATGGAAACAGCTAAAACCGGAATTGTCCAAAAATGGCATAAAGGTAATCAGCCCGAAAGATATACGCACTGCTGATAAAGAATGGCTGGAGGAGTTTTTTCTTGACCAGATTTTACCCGTCCTTACCCCCATTGCCATCGATCCTGCGCACCCGTTCCCGTTTGTTCAAAACCGTGGATTTATTATTGCCTTAGAGCTTGAACAACGCGGCACTGGCGCTGCAATGAATGCTTTGTTGCCAATCCCTCAACAGCTCAAACGGTTCTATAAATTGCCAAAAGATAAATTGGCAAAAATAAAAAAGAAGAAAAAGAAAAGCGGCATTAGTGAGCGCCGATTCATCTCGCTTGAAGATATTTTATCTATTTATGCCCCGCAATTATTCCCCGGTTATGACGTTGTCGGCCAAGGGGTGATGCGGATTATCCGTGACAGCGATATTGAGGTTGAAGAAGAAGCAGAAGATCTTGTGCGCCTGTTTGAGCGCGCTTTACGCCGCCGCCGCCGTGGTGTTGTTATTCGTCTTGAAATCAGCGCTGATTGTTCGCATCACCTTGCCAGTTTTATCGCGCGAGAACTCAACGTGTCTTCAGAAGGCGTTGTGATTTGCAAAGGTTTGGTTGGCTATGAAGACACCCGTCAACTGATAGTCAAAAATCGCACAGACCTGACTTTCCCGCCATATCACCCGCGCTTTCCTCAACGAATTCTCGATCATGGTGGCGATTGTTTCTCGGCTATTCGTGAAAAAGATATTCTGGTTCATCATCCTTATGAATCATTTGATGTGGTAGT
>JALWJW010000014.1 GCA_026996935.1 Hyphomicrobiales bacterium | reverse complement strand
GCGTTCCTGCACCTTATGGATATGCCCCACCACGCCCACAGGCACCAGCCCAAACGGCACCGGCAGCTCCAAAAGCCAAATAATTTCCTGTAATTCAAGGAACACAAAACTTGACGCGCCATCGCTTGTGACCATAAATAAATGGTAGCGATGGCGTTGCTGTTTTTACCTTTCAACAGTTCTGCACGCCCCGATCCAACCCCGGCAATTTCAAAAGTCGAGAGACTTTGCCCTCCTTTAGAGCTGAAAAACACCATACGATACCTTTCCCCTCTTTACATGGCATCGCGTTTTATAAGGCTTGGTAAATTACTCACCTCCCACTGACCTTCCTCCCACTAACGCGTGCCGCGTTTAAAAAGATTCAAGCACTCAATTGCTGGTATGAGGCAGGCCTTAAGAAACAAGGCGTTCGTGCCAGCAAAGCAAATTCAACTCAGCGCGACAAACGCTAACCAAACAACACCAACAGAAAAACAGCCACATAAGAGCCACACTTAAAATCCATAAACCTCAATAAGTTTATGGTTAAGAAACGCTTAAGTATAAGTGTGTAAGACTTCCCTTAGGTTATAATTTTTTGCTGGATTTCACATGAACACCCGATCATCAATACTCATCACAACCTTGCTTGCCGCAAGCCTTTCCAGCACCGCGGTTTTAGCCAGCTCGGGTATTACTGATTTTTTAAACAAAAATCCGCAACAGGCAAAATCTGATCGCTACAAACAGACAAACCAACCTGTTCAAATCTCACCGGGCCAAACACCCCCAAGGCAAAAAACCCAAAGGCAAGCCCCGCTACCAAAAAACTTTGTCAAAAACTCCACTGCTGTTGATAGAAATTTAAAGGCCAAAATCGGCCAAATGGTTATGGTCGGGTTTCGCGGCACTTCAACGCGCAACAAAGGCGTAAAAGCCGTTATGCAGGAATTGCGCGAAGGTTCCATTGGCGGCGTTATGCTAATGAAACATAATATCGTTTCTATCCCGCAGGTCCGCGCCCTCACCAGCGCTTTGCGTCAGGCCGCACGTGCTGGTGGCCAATTGCCTCCATTTATTTCAGTCGATCAGGAAGGCGGCCGCGTCCAACGCCTCAAGATCAACAAATATCCCTCAGCTTTGGCTATCGGACGCACGTCTTTAAAAAACGCTGCCCGTACGTATGCAAAACTGGCCTGTGAGGTTCGCTCTGCCGGCATCAATGTCAACTTTGGCCCCGTTGCCGATGTTGATGTTCGAGGCCGCGCCAACCCCATAATTGGCCGCATGGGCCGCAGCTATAGCGCCAACCCGAAAACCGTTTCTAAATACGCCCGTCAATTTGTCCTGGCTCATAAGCGTTTCGGCCTAATGACGGCGGCAAAGCATTTTCCCGGCCACGGTTCAAGCATAAGTGACAGCCACAAGGGGTTCACTGCCATTCCACAATGGAACCGACTAAGCAATGAACTGGCACCGTTCAAACAGCTTGCATCAGGCGGTCCCACCAAAAGCGTTGATATGGTCATGATCGGTCATTTATTTAACGATAAATGGGGCGCACCCGCCAGTCTGTCCCACCGCGCCGTTGCTGGCATGTTGCGCAATCAGGTTGGTTTTAAAGGCGTGGCAATTACCGATGATATGGAAATGGGGGCCATTCGCAAAAACTACAAATGGTCACAAGCTGTAAAGCTGGCGGTTAATGCCGGCAATGACGTACTGTTATATTCCAACACCGCCCGCACCAATTCATTCTTAGGCCGCAAAATCAGGGACACCATTGCACAAGCGATTTGTCGTGGTCCAAACTCCCCCAAAACTTGCATCCCTGCTCGCG
>JALWJW010000013.1 GCA_026996935.1 Hyphomicrobiales bacterium | reverse complement strand
CCTGAAATAAGCTCGCTGTTAATTGGTCCTAAATAAGGAATATCTCTTAGCGCATCAGCAAACGGCAGCGTTATTTCGTTAAACCGCGCTGGTCCTGTAACAGATGGCGTATTACCGCCCTTTCCATACCAGGCATGGCCAAGCAAAACCGTTAAACCTGCTGCCAAAAAGTTAATGGCCACACCTGAAATAATCTGATTGCCACGAAACGTAATCGAAGCCAATCCATGGATCAAGGCAAAAACCACCGAGGCTGCAATGCCGGCACCAAGCCCAAGCCAGGCAGAGCCCGTTTCAGCCGCAGCCACTGCCCCGGCAAAAGCGGCAACAAGCATTTTGCCTTCAAGGCCAATATCAAAAACACCAGCCCGCTCAGAAAACAAACCTGCCAAACAGGCAAACAACAACAGAGCCGAAAGACGCACGGTTGAATCAAGAACCTGCAGGATAATTAAAAATGTATCCATCACAAAGCCCCCTGTTGATTAGCAGATTTGGATTTGGACTTAAACAATCCAAAGATGCGAATGAGCGGGGGCACAAACATATATTCCATGGCCCCGGTAAACAAAATCACCAGGCCTTGAATAACCACAATCATATCACGTGTAATCGTTGGAATTTCAAACGCCAACTCACCACCACCTTGATAAAGCATGCCAAACAAAATCGCTGCAAAGAAAATACCTACAGGATGCGCCCGCCCCATTAAAGCAACCGCAATGCCGACAAACCCATACCCGGCGGTAAAACCTAGTAATAAGCGGTGCTGGGCCCCGGCAATTTCATTCACAGCCATAAGCCCTGCCAAAGCACCTGATAACGCCATGGCGATAATGGTTATACGCGCAGGAGAAATCCCCGCATAAACCGCTGCACCTTGCGAAAACCCGACCGTTCGCATCGCATAGCCAAGCTTTGTGCGCCATACCAACACCCACACCCCCAACGATGCCGCCAATGCTAAAAAGAACGATATATTCAGCGGTGTTTTTGAAATCGTAACACCTAATACGGCAAACATGTCACTTACAAACGGCAAATGACCACTGGCAGCAAATGTTTCGCTTTCAGGCACCATAGAGCCTTCAACTTTCATCACATGAACCAGCAGATAAACCGATAACGAAGACGCAATAAAATTAAACATGATAGTAGTGATCACCACATGGCTTCCGCGTTTGGCTTGTAAATACCCGGGAATTGCCGCCCACACCGCGCCGAATAATCCACCCATAAATGTAGCGGCAAGAAAAACGACTGCCCAATGGGTTTGCCCCAAACCAAGCGCTGCAACTGCCACACCAATACCGGCAACCATGGCCTGGCCTTCACCGCCAATATTAAACAGGCCCGCATGAAAAGCGATGGCAACAGCCAGACCGGTAAAGATAAAATTGGTCGCATAATAAAGTGTAAAGCCAATAGCTTCTTGACTACCAAGCGCCCCTTCTATCAAAACCTTAACGGCCTCAAACGGGTTTTCACCGATAAATAACACCACAAGACCCGATACAAACAAAGCCAGACTAAGGTTAAGCAATGGAATCAAAATCAGATCAGCCCATCGCGGCAATGCTTTATTCATGCGCCAGCTCCAATCATAACTGAGCCTCGGCAGCTTGTTTTGTTTCCATACCGGCCATTAACAAACCAAGCTCTTTTTCATCGGTTTCATCGGCTCTGCGTTCACCCACAATTTTACCATCAAACATCACTAAAATGCGATCGGACAAAGACAAAATCTCTTCTAATTCCACCGACACCAACAACACAGACTTACCCGCATCGCGCATGGCAATAACTTGTTTATGAATAAATTCAATCGCACCAATATCAACCCCGCGCGTCGGCTGACCCACTAACAATAAATCCGGTTCACATTCAATTTCACGCGCCAGAACTATTTTTTGCTGATTACCTCCCGAAAAATTAGCCGCCTTTAATCGTGTATCATTAGGTCTGATATCAAAACGCACCATTTGCGCTTGCGCCCGATCAAGCACTTGCCGCTGCCTGATAATCGCAAAACCTGCATTTTCAACATTATTCTGAAAGCCAAGAATAGAGTTTTCCCATTCCTGAAAATCCATCACTAATCCTTTTTTATGACGGTCCTCAGGCACATGTGACACTTTCAAATCGCGCATCTTTTGTGAACCAATAGATCTCTCCACATCAAGCACATGACCGCTGATTTCCACACTACCCTTTTGGGCTTTCCTAATCCCTGCAATAACTTCAAGTAACTCGCTTTGTCCATTCCCGGCCACGCCGGCAATACCAACAATTTCACCTTTTCTAACCTGTAACGAGACATCTTTAACCCGTGATACTTTTTTAGAATCTCGAACCGTCAGATTATTCACCTTTAAAATAACATCACCTGGATGCGCCTCATCCTTTTCAACATCAAGTAATATAGCCCGGCCCACCATTAACTCAGCCAGTTGTGCAGGTGTGGTTTCACTGGTTTTGACTTGTGCTGTCATTGCACCTTGACGCATCACCGAAACCGTATCGGTAATCGCCATAATCTCACGCAATTTATGCGTTATCAAAATAATCGTTTTGCCTTGTGATTTCAGTTGCCTGAAAATACGAAAAAGATGATCGGCCTCACTTGGTGTCAAAACACCTGTCGGCTCGTCCAAAATAAGAATATCAGCACCGCGGTACAGCGCCTTTAAAATTTCAACCCGTTGCTGAAAGCCAACCGAAAGATCACTAATTAACGCATCAGGATCAACCTCTAATTCATACTCTTTAGCAAGGTCAGCCAACACCCGTCGCGCCTTTGCCAATGAGGGCCCAAGCCATGGCCCTTCTTCTGCACCAAGCACAATATTTTCTGTAACAGTAAAATTTTCAACCAACATAAAATGCTGATGCACCATACCAATGCCCGCCGCGATTGCCGCGCGTGAATCGGTGATATTAACTTGCTGGCCATTAATTTTGATGATCCCGCTATCGGCTTGATAAAACCCATAAAGGATCGACATCATGGTTGACTTTCCAGCCCCGTTTTCACCAACAATACCATGAATAGAACCACGTGCCACACGCAGGCAAATGTCTTTATTTGCCTGCACTGCGCCAAAACTTTTATTGATGCCGACCAGTTCAATGATCGGCACCTCTTGATCAGCGTTTGCACCCTGATCCAGTTCATTTGTCGTTTTCAGTGACATAAAATGACCTATTTATTTTACAGGACACTTACTGTCAGACATATAATCATGCACCTTTATTTCACCAGAAATAATTTTTGCTTTTGCCGCCTCAACGGCTGTTTTCATTTCTGGAGTAATCAGATCTTTATTATATTTATCCAGAGAATAACCAACGCCACCCTCTTTAAGACCAAGGGCTGTCACGCCTGATTTCCATTGACCAGAGCGTGCATCTTCAAACACGTTATAAACAGCGGTATCGACCCGCTTTAACATTGATGTCAGCACTTTTCCGGGATGCAAATAGTTTTGGTTTGAGTCAACACCTATACCATATTTGCCCGCATCAGCCGCAGCTTGCAAAACCCCAAGGCCTGTGCCCCCCGCAGCATGATAAATCACATCAGCACCCTGACTGATTTGCGATTTAGCCAATTCACCACCTTTAACCGGGTTGTTCCATGCCGCACCCGTATTGCCTGTCATATTTTGGAATATAACAGCATCAGCTTTTACAGCTTTTGCACCTTGCACATAACCGCAGGCAAATTTCTGAATGAGCGGAATACCCATGCCACCAACAAAACCAACCTTACCGGTTTTTGATTTCATCATCGCCAACATGCCAACCAGATAAGAACCCTCGTGCTCCTTAAAAACAACCGATTTCACATTTGGTTTATCAACCACCATATCAATAATGGCAAATTTAGTTTTAGGAAATTCGCCGGCAACGGTTTTAACCGCATTAGCATATGAAAATCCGGTCACAACAATCGGGCTGAAACCCTTTTTAGCAAACCGGCGCAAAGCCTGCTCACGTTGGGCTTCACTTTGAATTTCAAAATCACGATAGTCAATGCCGCTTTTCTTTTTAAACAGCTCGGCACCATTATATGCCGCTTCATTGAACGATTTATCAAATTTGCCGCCCATATCATAAATCAGAGCTGGCTTATCATCAGCGGCAAATGCAGATGTGACCATCATTGCTGATACCGCGGCACCCATAAAATAAGACATAACCTTCATAATATTCTCCCTTTTAGTTTCCTGTTTAATTTTCATCTTTTGTTACATTTACTGCGCCGCATTTAACGGCGCTTCTTCATCTTCACTTTCATCGAGAAGGCCATTAAGCGATGTTGCTAAAACCTCATCAATAATCAGATCACTAATAATTCCTGTTCGCAAAGCTGCCAGCATGGCAATGGTTTTTGATTTACCGCCAGCCAAGGCAAAAACCCGTTTACCGCGCACTTTTTCCAACGGCACACCAATGCCCTGCCGGGCAATATCAGCTTGCACAATTTCCCCATCTATATTGATAAAGCTCCCCATAAGATCACACACCACACCACAAGCCATCAAGGCATCTGATTCGGCAGTGGTAATCAGACCATTGGCAATCAGATGGCCTTTGTTTTCAAGCGAACCAACGCCGATGAGATACACATCAGCCTGTGCTGATCGGTCTAAAAGACGCCGAACACCAGGTTGTGACAAGAACAAGTTCTTTTCTTTAATTGATGAGGCTAAATAAGGCACAGGCAACAAAAACCCTTCACCACCGGTTTTGTTCATCAACTGCAAAACAATGTCATAAGGATTGGCGGCAAAGTTTGTTGTTAAACTGCCAGTAACAGAAAAAATTTCCAGGTCCTGGCGTACAACGTGGTTCATTTCACTGACAGCCGCCGTTAAGGTGCGTCCCATGCCAACGCCAATTTTTGAAATTTTTCCATCAGACATAAGCGCGCTTAATACTGAACTGGCCGCATGGCCCACCGATTTAATCGACACATCTTCACCCTGATCAAACCCTGATAAATACGGTGAAACAGTACAGCTTTCCAAGGCAAAAAGTTCGCATAAACGTTGCTCAATTTCCACACAAACAGGTGGCCGTCCTGCAACACTGACTTTAACCAGGCCTTCCTCGCGAGCCTGAATAATTAAACGATGAGCTTTTGCAGGAGAGACATTCAGACGCCGGGCAATTTCAGATTGAGTAAGACCACCCACAAATGACATCCAGGCCGCACGAACGGCCAGGTTTTCACTCTCAGTTCTAACCTC
Source organism: Hyphomicrobiales bacterium (assembly GCA_026996935.1). Classification (GTDB taxonomy): domain Bacteria; phylum Pseudomonadota; class Alphaproteobacteria; order Rhizobiales; family Aestuariivirgaceae; genus JALWJW01. Next base: position 3,040 of record JALWJW010000013.1, on the reverse strand, counting down.
ACTTCCCAAATACGCAGCTTTATGCAACACGACCTCCCAATCAGAACATAAACACCGTATCAAAACGTCTCTTGAAACACCGGCTGAAAACATTTTCATACAATGAAAATTTTTTCAAGACTAGCCGCAAACAGACAGTGCCGTCAAGGTCTTGAGCAAAAGCTCTTTACAATGGCTTGCAAGATTATGATGAAATTGTTACCACCTGATATCTTGATTCCAAAATCAAAGCCGCATTAGCTCAGGTGGTAGAGCACATCATTCGTAATGATGGGGTCGGGTGTTCGAGTCACCCATGCGGCACCAGTCTTTTCAATAACTTACAATGAATCGCTCTTTTCAAACGTAAGCCCAGTAAGCAAATAGTAAGCATATAACGCCTCTTATACCCTTAATTCAATAACACTTCTAAGAATAAATAGACCAATACGCGCACGGGCGCAGGCGTGTCATGGGGTTTGGTTTTTTTGTAGAGTTTTGTTAAGGTTGAAGGCATGGGCAAAAGCACAAACAGAATGACCAATATGCTCACCGCATGGGAAGCAAAAAAACGTGCGGCATGGCGGCAAGCGCAAATAAACAAACGCCTTTGGCCTTGCCCCTATTTCAAGAAAGTATTTGGAGAACGGTTTGAACAATTGGCGGCAATTGATGGCACAGATTTAATGTGTTCAAACAAGGCATGTTTGAAAGGTCATAGATGCCTGGAACAAAAAACCCCTGAGCCTCAAAGAACACCAAAAGCCAAACGCCCTTTATGCGGCGCTAAAACCCGCGCTGGTGGCAATTGCAAAGCCAAGGTTGTTCATGGCAAAACCAAATGTCGAATACATGGCGGCCTATCAACTGGACCACGTACACCAAAAGGCAAAGCGGCTATCATTGCCAGCAACAAGAAACGCGCAAAAGCCAGGATTTGAATTGCTTGCCCAGCCCTTAGCCAAGACAAAGGTAGGGGGTAGTTAAAACTTCAAGCGGTTTTTGCCTACGCACCCGCGCCAATCCTTTGTTTGCAATAAATCGAAATATTAAAAGGGGGTGTCCTCTTTGTTGTTGAACAACTATCAACCTGACAACGGTATTAATTATTATCTATCGCGTGTCTGCTACCGCTGAGTGGTATTATATAGGCGTGCCAAATGGGTACCGAACAAAATGGCCTTACAGCCTTTGACGGGTACCCATTTGAAACGTATTTCTTGCTATCGGTTCTCTAATGGCACCGTCAACATAGCCTTATGTGCCAAGCGGGTACCGACTTTTGTTTTTCTGCAATTTATGCTTTTGCCAGTTTTGCCAATCGCGCGTAGCTAAATGACCATTGCACGGCTTGTCAGTCACCCGCCATTCATGGGCTTGGCGACCGATCCAGCGGCCTTGTTTGGTTTTGACAATAAAGCCCTTTTCTTCCAATTCCTTGAAAGCGCGACAAACGGTTGATTTAGACATACCCAAAAGGACCGCCGCATCTTCCATGCTTAAACACAGCTTGCCGTTATTCTTGCCGTTATATCGCGAACGCAATTCCAAATAGACTTTAACCGTACCACCAGACAACGAACGCCAAGCATGATGTTTCACCACCGAATAAGGCAAAGGAATAAATTGCCCTTCAGGGAACTTGCTACGGCCTTTTTTATCTTGCCGATTTGCCATTGCGCACCTCGACTTTTTGTTTCTGGCAAGAATGAAAGCTGGCACGGGAAAAACCCGCACCAACAAAGTTCATGTGAAAACCGTTCATTTATTGGCCAACCTCGCGCACGATAACATGCGAGCGCAAAACATACCGCGCATGCGTACCTGCAAATTGACCGCCATGCGGTTCGGTAATGGTTTCAATGTCAAAACCAGCCTTGCGCAAACAATGCACATAGCCAGACCATCGCGGCGCAGGGTTATCAATAGGCGTACAGCCACGCGTACCAGCGCAATGCAACTGGTTTAATGCCCATGCCTCGCGGCCTGATAACACCATACGCGAACCGCCTGAGCCTGAAACGGGGTCTAAAACATCGACACTAATTTTAAATAATGTTCTCATTTCCAACCCTCCCTTGGTCCAAGGTGGGCAAGTTCGGCAACCAACTTTGCTGTTGAAGGCTGCAAATGATAGCGCCTAGCAACAGTATTTACATGACAGGGCAATAAAGCAGGGTTTACTACTTTCGCACAATTCAAAGAAAAACTATTGAAAATCCGTGCATTTCTTCCTATTCTACTCTTCATCTAAGGGAGCTCCTATATTTAGTGATTGTGGAATACTTTGGATTTCGCCTTGGTTTCGCGTTGCACCGCGAGCCAAGGCATTTTTATTTTTAGGCATGCTTATGCCTCCTTTGTTGTTGATTGAGAACTGGTGCTTGTTTGAATGTGGCTGTTAAGCCAAGTCTCAAAATCAGCTTTGCGATAAAGAACCCGCTTTCCAATTTTAAGATATTGCGCGCCCTCACCAGTTAGGCGCAATTTTGTTAAATAGCTAGTTGATAGCCTGTAAGTCGTAGCGACTTGTTTTGTGTCTAAGTATAGTTCGGTAATACTTCATACTCCTATTATCAGCATGCGAAACTGCATGTTTCATCCTGAACAATAGATAGGCAAACACTGAACAAAAAGGGGTAATTATGAGCTTACCACAAGAAAATTGGTTTTTTCTGTGAATAAGTATGAAAAATATTAGAAATTATACGACATTCGTCTTGTTTTATACAACAAATGCGGTATCTTTACCTGTTTATATGAATATTATACTTTTTACACCTGTTTGCATTTGTTACCGATTCGCATCGGCATTGCCTGCGCAATTTTATTCCCCACCGCATCACTAGCGACTTTTAAAGGGTCCGCGCTTAAATGCGCATAGCGCGCCGTTGTCGCTGGTTGTGAATGACCTAGCAGTGCGCCAATCATTGGCAAGGACATGCCGCCAGCAACGGCAATAGATGCAAAACTATGGCGCAGGTCATGCAAGCGCACATCTTCCAACTGCGCAGCTTTACGAATACGCCGCCAAGGTTTTTGCAGATTGACCAAATGAGCG
>JALWJW010000012.1 GCA_026996935.1 Hyphomicrobiales bacterium | reverse complement strand
TCCCACAAGCTGCCATCTCGCTTATCAACCTTGCAAGCGTTAAAGATTTAGAAAAAACCATGGGTGCCTCAATTGATCCATTACGGTTTCGCGGCAATATCCATGTTGAAAATCTTGAACCCTGGCAGGAACTCAATTGGGCGGGCAAATCCATTTGGGCCAATGGGAAAAAAATATTTGATGTATTTGAAAACATAGGTCGCTGTCTGGCAACCCATGTCAATCTAACCACAGGTGAACGCGACCTGGCCATCAAAAACCAATTGCTGAAAACCTACAACCATTCTCAATGCGGTGTTTATCTCATCTCCACATCTGATACCCAGATTGCACCCGGCATGGAACTCACCGTAAAATAATTATAAAGCCATCAAAGATTAACTGGCAACCGCATCTTGATCTTGAGAATCACCTTCACTTGTCATCTCTGGTGAAGCATCATCGGTTTTCTTTGTTTTGGTTTTTTTAGCTACAGGTTTACGACGCTGACGCTTGGGCTTTTTCTCATCACCTTCTTTATCAGAATCAACCTTTTCAGCTTCAACCTCATCATCCAATTTCAAAAATGCCGGTTGCGGGCCTTCCCAATTTGACGGGTCTTGACCATTGTCGCCCTTATTGGAAACTACGTCTTCATCTGATTCAACTTTGGCAGACTCAGCCTCAGCCGCCGCACGCGCCGCAGCTTCTTCAGCTTTTCGGGCTTCGCGTTTCGCATTCTGTTCTGCCTGTGCCTTTTCTTTTTCAGCCTGTTTTTGGGCTCGAAGGGCATTATTCGCCGCAACAATGCGTAAATAATGCTCAGCAAACTGGAAATAACCTTCCGCTTTAATGCTATCACCAGAAGATTGTGCATCTGTTGCCAATTGCAGATATTTATCAGCAACCGTTTGAGCCGACCCGCGCACCCGCACATCTGGCCCATTACTGTCATAAACTCTATTTGAAGGATTTCCGCCACCGCCAGATTGGCGGCGCCCGCGTGATCGCTGGCGATTATTATTTTTGTTATTTTTGTTATTGTGGTGATTCTGTCTCATCTGGTCCACGCTTTAATTTTATAAAAATATGACAACTCACTTGATCAAATCTTATGAGCGATTTAGCAATACTCGCAGTTTGCGAAAAACAACTTCAATTTAAACCTGTTACACATACCCCAATTCACGCGTCATTCTTTCGCGAATTTGGTTTGGTATGGAGGATTTGCACATTACCCGTCATCAAACCTTTATATGAGCACCTAAAAAAGGAATCTGCTCAGGTTGTGACTATTTAAGTGAACTTACCCTGTTGCCGCGTGATTTCCAACCTTTTTTTTATCTATCCCACACCAAAGCAATAACCCGGTCATTTCCACCTAAATCTTTAGTCACACATTCAGACATTTTTGCGGGTAAAAACCCTTGCTGGACAAAAATTTCAATCACCAGATCAGCCTGCTTATAGCCAATTTCCAAATACATTCGCCCTTGTGGTTTCAGCACAGCGCCGCTGGTTTTGGCAATCTGGCGATATGCCTCTAATCCATCATCCCCACCATCTAATGCCAAATGCGGATCAAAATTTTTAACATCCCTTGCAAGTATATCAATCTCAGCCCGATCAATATACGGCGGGTTTGAAACAATAAAATCAAAAGGTCCAGCAATTGCTTGCAGCCAACTGGTTCGAACCAATTTTAACCGCCGATCCACATTTAACAAACAGCTATTTTCTTTTGCAACCAATAACGCCTTTTCAGAAACATCACTTGCCACCGCCTGCCAATTTTCTCGCTCGCACAAAAGCGTAATTGCAATCGCTCCGCTGCCAACCCCGACATCTAAAAATTT
>JALWJW010000011.1 GCA_026996935.1 Hyphomicrobiales bacterium | reverse complement strand
CGCTTACCTGAAAAGACCTGAAAGCTTTGTCTTAAGCTGCATTTGTTGCAGGTGTTGCCGGTTCTGTCAGGACAGCGTACAAGCCATCATTATTATCGGTACCGCGAAGCTTTTGGACAATTGTATTATCCCTTAACAAGCGGGAAATGCGCGCCAATGCTTTAAGATGATCCGCGCCGGCATTTTCAGGGGCGAGAAGTAAAAACACCAAATCAACAGGTTCCCCATCAACTGAATCATAATTTATTGGTTTTGCCAAACGGGCAAACAAGCCATAAACACGGTCCAATTGTGGAAATTTAACGTGAGGAATAGCGATACCTCGGCCCAAACCTGTTGAGCCAAGTTTTTCTCGTTGTAGCAGTGCTTCAAAAATCTGACGCGAATCCAGATTGGTAAATTTACTGGAGAATTTAGCTAATTCTTGTAGCAACTGTTTCTTACTTGCCGCTTTCACGTCACAAAAAACAGCATCTTTATCTAAAATATCAGATAAATGCATAAGTTCTATGGTCCTTTTAAATTGACCTTACCAGGCTTCTAACCTTGAATATCAATAGTCTTTTACAGGCTAACTAACGCTTTTATTGCTTGGGTCTATCCAACCAATATTTTCATCATCTCGTTTGTAAACCACATTAATCTGGTCATTCTTGACGTTTTTAAATAACACAAAAGCTGAATCAGATAAATCCATTTTCATAACGGCTTCTCCAACGCTCAAATATGGAATCTGATGCGTTGATTCTGCTATAATGATTGGGTTTTCCTGTTCTTCTTCTTCAGCTTGCGAGGCCATATCAGAAGATAAAACATAATTTGTCGCTTCAACACGCTTAATTGGGCTTTTGCGATCACGATGGTGATTTCTCAAACGGCGTTTATAGCGGCGGAGACGTTTTTCCAAATGCTCAAGACTTAAATCAAAACTTGAATATGCATCACCAGCACTACCTTTGGCGTGCAAGGTTAACCCTGTTGAAAGATGTAAAACACATTCTGAACTAAATGATGCGTTTTGTTTTTCAATTGTAACATGGGCCGAAGTTGCTCGATCATAGTATTTTTGGACGTGGCTGGATAATTTACCTTCAATGTGTTCTCGAATTGCCGTGCCAATGTCGATGTTCTTACCGGTGATAAGTACTTGCATATATTTTTTGACTTCCATAAGGCTGGCATCGTTTTAACGAGCCATGTTAACTTGATCAGTTTTCAGGATGATTGTGGCTCACTTCGCCTACTATCGAAATTGAAAACCGTAGGGTCAGTATAGCGCCATTTGATTGCGGGCGGCAACCTAGTTGGTGTTGATTATTGAGTCAATAGTTTATATTACCCACGTATTTATCGCTAAAAATATATAAAATCCGGGCTAAATGTCTGGTGAAAATTATTTAGCGCTCTATCGGTTCTGATTATATCTTACTGTTTTTAAGGTTTTTGGTCATAATAGCCGAATCGCTCCAGGTATTTTTTTGCACTGTTTTTAACAGGTAATATTTCAGCGATATGTAATGACAAACGACCATCAAGCTGCGGGCTTTGCCTGCATAAGACCTGCCATACATTCTTCAAGATCATGCTGATCAAATGGTTTGGCTAAATATCCATCCATACCTGCCTGCTGGCATATTTTTTGATCCTCTTTTCGGGCATTGGCCGTTAGCGCAAGAATCGGCGTTCGCTTGGCGCTGTTTTTTTCTATATTTCTGATCTTTTTCGTTGCTTCCAAACCGTTCAGTTTCGGCATAAACACATCCATTAAAATCAAATCGGGTACCGGGTCACAATTTTGGCCCGATACCCTGTCTTTTATATAATTCACCGCATCTTCACCGTTTACAACGTGGGTAACACTGTGACCTGATTTTGACAGCATAGCCATAGCAAGGCGGGCATTGATCGGATTATCTTCGGCAAGCAGTATTGATAGTTTTTTAACAGGCGCAGGTTTTGACTGTTTTACTTTTTCACGTAATGAGCGAACAGCATGATCAATTGTTGTTGTTTTAGTCGGTGATACTATTTGACGAACAAGGGTGTTTCGGCGAATTGGTTTTACTAAAAATCCAATATTGTCCTGAGATAAAACATTTCTCACAAAACGGCGGTGTTCGGGTTGTAATACCAACCAAACATGAATATTGGGCACACTGGCCTGTAACTCTTTCAACCATTTATTGATTGATTCTTCATTGCTGCACTCAATCAGAACTTGCTCAGGTGGGCGCTCCATATCAGCCCAGGAGCAAATATCATCTTTTGTTGCAAACATTTCAACTTTTGCCCCGAACTCTTTCAAATAAGTTTCGATTACTTTGAAAGTCGGGGTGTTGGTTTTTAGAACAGCGATGTATTTATCGGCAAAAGTATTTTTGGCATCTTCATTTAACATCGTCTTTGTTGCCAAATTCAATGAAAATGCAAATTTTGTCCCTGTATCGGGCATGCTTTCAACATCAATTGTACTGCCCATTTTCTCAATGATTTGCTGGGAAATTGGCAAACCCAGCCCGGTGCCACCATATTTTTTATGCGCACCTTCTTCAGTTTGTGCATAGGGTTCAAAAATCTTGGCCTGATCATTTTTTGAAATTCCAATTCCAGTGTCGGTCACGGCAAAAACAATGTTTGTTATTCCATCTTGATCTTGCTGCTTATCACCTGGTTTAACCGAAATTATTACACCGCCCGTTTCAGTGAATTTAATCGCGTTACCGGCCAGATTAATCAGCACCTGACGTAAGCGTTTTGCATCTCCTTTCATTTCTAGGGGCAATGTTGGAGAAATATTGCAAACCACAACGATGTCTTTGGCATGGGCGCGCGGTGCTAAAAGTTCTGTAACACTTTCAACAACTTCCACTAGATTAAACCAGTCATTTTTGATTTCAAATCCGTCTGTCTCAATTTTTGAGGTATCAAGAATTTCATCAATAATAGACAATAAAGCCCGGGCTGAAGAATCAACAGCATCGGCATAGCTTTGTTGCTCTTTTGTCAAACCTGTTTCAATCAGCAAGGCATTCATCCCTAAAACGCCGTTCATAGGGGTGCGGATTTCATGACTCATTTTGGCCAGAAAACGAGTTTTTGCTTCATTAGCCGCATCAGCCTGGGCGCGGGCAATTGATAGTTCTTCCATGGCAGATTTGACCTGATGAAAACGGCGATAGGCCATATGCCAGATATAAATTCCTGATGAAATGGCATATGTAATGAGGATCATACCGATCATCAATCCATAGGTGCGTGAGGACGATGCCTCTGGTGAAAATACCTGATATAATAGAATGATACTGAGGGAAGACGCGACAACGATACCTAAAAAAGAAGCACCGATACGGATTGCCGGTTCTGTAATGGTATTTTCAGCTTCTATTGATTGACGTTTTTCAGCGACCACGAGGTATTCTCCAATTCTTACATTTAAAGCGAGCATTAAAACGCTTTAATGAAGAAGTATTATCGCAAGAGAATTAGGAAAGGTTTACCAAATTTACGATTTGTCTTTCACATAGCTGAACCTAAGCTGCTAAAGAAAAGCTGGCCAATTGTTGACGATAACTAATGGCCTCGGCAATATCGATTTTTTGTACCTCGTCATGGCCTGCCAGATCAGCAATAGTGCGTGCAACCTTTAACACCCGATAATATCCACGCGCAGATAAATTCATCGCGTCAGATGCTTTCGACAACAAAGCCAGCGCATCTGGTTGCGGGTTGGCAATCTGTTCAAGAACAGCCCCTTCAGCTTGAGCATTTAATCGCAAATGAGGCAAACCCATATCTAAAAACCGTTGGCGCTGACGTTGGCGTGCTTTGGTTACACGAATAGCGACATGGCTACTGTTTTCTTTAGGTGAGGGTAAAGCCAAATCACTGGCGCGCACTGCTGGCAATTCTATTTGAATATCCATGCGGTCCAGCAATGGTCCAGAAATTCTGGCCTGATAATCGCTGGCGCATTTTGGGCCGCGCTTACACACATGGCCAGGTTCTCCCGCCATGCCGCATTTACACGGGTTCATCGCCGCAACCAATTGAAAAGCTGCCGGATATGTGACGTGGTTGTTGGCGCGCGCAATCACTGTTTCACCCGTTTCAAGCGGTTGGCGCAATCCTTCTAATGCGCGAGTTTGAAACTCTGGTAATTCATCAAGGAACAAAACACCATTATGAGCCAGCGCCATCTCCCCCGGATTTGCCCGCAAACCACCGCCCACAAGTGCGGCCTGACTGGCCGAATGGTGAGGCGCACGAAACGGTCGTTTTGCTGATAATTGCCCGTCTCTAATCTCGCCTGAAACAGAGGCAATCATCGAAACTTCAAGCATTTCTTTTGCATCCATATCTGGCAGAATCGAAGGCAGCCGGCTTGCAAGCATTGATTTTCCTGCCCCTGGTGGGCCAACCATCAATAAATGATGACCGCCAGCTGCTGCAACTTCAAGTGCCCGTTTGCCAGCTTCTTGACCCTTAATATCTGACAAATCTGGCATTATTGGCTGTTTTGCGCTTAGTGCCGGATGCGGGCGTGAAAGGACTTGGGTGCCTTTGAAATGATTGACAATCTGAATAATATTATCGGCCGCCAATACATCCACTTCTTCGCCCGCCCAAGCTGCTTCTGATCCGCATAAAGCCGGGCAAATAATGCCTTTCCCTCTGGCATTTGCCGCCATTGCGGCAGGTAACGCCCCTGAAATAGATGCCAATGAGCCATCTAAACCCAATTCGCCAACAACAAAATATTGAGCCAGATAATCATTCGGCAGAATACCCATGGCCGATAATAAACCCAATGCAATAGGCAAATCATAATGGCTGCCCTCTTTGGGTAAATCAGCAGGGGCCATATTAACGGTAATTCGTTTGGCAGGCAGGGCCAAGCCAACCGAGCGCAAGGCAGCACTTACCCGTTCGCGGCTTTCTGCAACGGCTTTATCGGGCAAGCCAACAATGGTAAAGGCAACCATGCCTGATGAAATCTGCACCTGCACATCAACAGGTAAAGCCTCAATGCCTTGAAATGCAACTGTGGAAATATGGGCGGTCACATACTTACTCCCAAAAACTGACCCTTATTATTCAGACTTTGAGCTTAACTGCAATTTAATGCCAATGCAAGAACATTGTGTGAACATTTGATTTTAAGACTGATTCGCCAACTTTTGTTCAATCGAATCCCAAATCATTGCCGCAATATCATTGCCGCCGAAATTTTTCACTTCTCTGATGCCCGTGGGGGAGGTGACGTTAATTTCGGTCATATAATCACCAATAACATCAATCCCGACAAAAATCAGCCCACGTGATTTCAAATCATCTTTTAGGGCTGCGCATATTTCAAATTCACGCTCAGTTAATTCTGTCGCAACGGGCTTGCCACCAACGTGCATGTTGGAGCGGGTTTCACCTTTAGCCGGCACACGATTAATCGCGCCAGCGATTTCACCGTCCACCAAAATGATGCGCTTATCACCTTTGGTGACATCAGATAGGAATTTTTGCGCAATAAACGGCTCGCGATAGCTTTCATGGAACATTTCTACTAAGGAGGAGAAATTCTGGTCATTCTCCCTCAACCGAAACACCCCTGCCCCGCCGTTTCCGTAAAGCGGTTTTATGATGATGTCTTTATGTTCATCTCTAAATTTGCGCAATTGGTCTATGTCGCGAGTAATTAATGTTGGCGGCATGAATTGCGGATAACGTAGAATAAACAATTTTTCGGGGGCGTTGCGCACGTGCACCGGATCATTCACCACCAAGGTTTTGGGATGAATTTGTTCAAGCAAATGAGTAGCAGTGATGTAATGCATATCAAAAGGAGGATCCTGGCGCATCAGCACGACATCATAGTCGTTTAGATTGACGGTTTTTTCATTGATGATTTTATAATAATCATCAGCTTCATCTTTAACCGTCACGGTTTTGCCCGTTGCCTGCAAGATACCATTTTCCAGCGCTAGTGTATTTGGATGATAAACAAACAAAGTTGCGCCGCGGTTTTGTGCCTCCAGCATTTGGGCAAAGGTCGAATCACCTTTTATATCGATGCTTTCAATCGGGTCCATTTGGACCGCTACTTTTAAACCCATGGGGGCCTCCATTTTAAGGCGTTTGCTACTTCTGATTTTCAGAAAATTCAGCGGCTATTTCCCGCCTCATCGAACGCGTTTTTTATGTGTGTTATTGATAAGTAAGGATTGACGATTACGATGTCAAAGCGACAGGTAAAATCATTGTATTTATGCTCGACAGAACGCCAGTAATTTGCCGCTGATATAATCCGTTTGACTTGCCGTGGCGTGATTGAAAAAAGACCTGTTTCAATATTCTTTCGTGCTTTAACTTCTATAAAAATCAACGACTTAAAGCGCTTTGCTATAATGTCTATTTCCCCTTTTGGAGTCTTAGTTCTTTTCTCCAAGATATGATAACCTTTAAGTCGCAACCACATTATCACCAGATTTTCTGACCATCTGCCTTTACGTTCGGCCTGGCGTTTTGTTGATAATGGTTTTTGACCTTTAACTTTCACTGTTTTTGCTCAGCTTTTATGGTAATGGCCTGGTTATATAAATCGCGTTTTTTTAGCCCGTAATTTTGCGCCACTTCATGGGCTGCTTTTGCCGCCGACATGGTTTTTGCCGCTTGCGTTAAGGCCTCAACCACCACAGCATCATCGACTTGATATTGTTCGGTTCGAGCGGGGAAAATGGCAATAGTAATTTCCCCTTTTATGCCCTCTCGTTGTTTAATCTGATCTAGCAATTGTTGCGGTGAACCTCTTAATACTTCCTCATATCGTTTTGTTAATTCACGAGAAATCGATAATTGTGCCATAGGCATTTCTTTAATCATGTCGGCTAAACAAGATTGGATTCGTTTGGGACTTTCAAACACCAAACTCACCCCTTGATAGACATTTAAGCCTTGCAAAACTTTTCGCCGCGCCCCTGATTTGGGCGGAAGAAAACCGACAAACTGGAATGTATCGCTTGGAAATCCAGACAACGCCAATGCCATAATGGGCGCAGAGGCACCCGGCGCCATATGCACTGGCAGATCAAGTTCTCGCATTTTAGAGACCAGTTTAAAGCCCGGATCAGAAACCAAGGGTGTTCCCGCATCTGAAACCAACGCAATGGATTTGCCAGACTGTATGGCTTCAATAACTTTTGGTCTAACCCGATCACCATTATGGTCATGGTATGGCTTTAAGGGCGTTGAAATCTGATAGCGCTGCAATAGTCTGGAGGTGATTCGTGTATCTTCACACATGATGATATCGGCACCGGCCAAAATTTGTAAACCGCGCAATGTTATGTCAGCCAAATTACCAATCGGGGTGGCAATAATATAGAGACCTTGCGCACAAGATGGTGCATTAAATTTTTGGCCTTCAATGGTAAAAGTCCCACCGCTTTGAGGTGATTGCGACATCAGGTTTATTATTTCTATTGTTTATTTCGGTTACAAATAACGACACAAAGAACAGTGCCAAAAGACTAGTTTTGTTTGATTAACGAAATGTTTATCATAAAACCTGTTATTAGTAGTGTGGGAATTTCAAACTTTTGCCATTTAAATGGGCAATAGTGGGGTTTAAATTGTGATCAAAGCGGGGCAAACGTGGATCAAATCGTAAAAATGTTCGACACCATCGTCGTTAAAAAGCTTTCAACTCTGGCCAAATGGGCAGTCTTTGCAGTCTTCGCGGTCATTCTTGGTGCCTGTAGTGGCGGCAATTTAGGCGGTATGTTCGATGGTGGGGGATCACAAGGTGGTTTCAATAACACGGCACCAACACAGGTTACGCAGGCAAAAGTTGCCTTGTTACTGCCACTAAGTGCCTCAGGAAAAATGGCAAATGTTGCATCGGCAATGAAACGGGCCGCTGAGATGGCTTTGCTTGAGGCCGGTAAATCCAGCATTACTTTGATTACAAAAGACACTGGCGGTAACGCGCAAACTGCTGCCGCTCAAGCACAAGCTGCCATTGACGAGGGCGCTGAAATTATCCTTGGGCCTTTATTTGGTAGTGAAGTTGCCGCTGTTGCACCCATTGCAAAGGCACGCAATATTCCTGTCATTGCTTTTTCATCTGTAAGTGCTGTGGCGCAACCGGGTGTTTATCTGATGAGCTTTTTGCCTGAAGAAGAAGTAAGTAATGTACTGCGTTACTCTTCTCAAAAAGGGTATACATCTTTAGTTGCCCTTGTACCACAATCTCAATATGGCGCGGTTATTGAAAAGGCTTTACGGTCTTCAACAGCGCGCTTGGGCATAAAACTTATTGGCGTTGAACG
>JALWJW010000010.1 GCA_026996935.1 Hyphomicrobiales bacterium | reverse complement strand
GGTTTCCACGGGGCGCAGCAAGTTTCCGCACGAGAAATATGCCGGATCAGAGCAACGGCCAAATTGGTCAACCACAGGGCCATTTGTACCCGTATCTACTTTTAAATGTCCACAACGACCAAGAGTAGATTCAGGGGTAAATTGCCCCGTCAATAAAACCCCATCGCATTTGATGGTTGAGATGTTGCCATCTCCATCAACGACCTCAACACCTTCAACCCGCTTTTTACCGATAATCTTATTGATCGAGGTTTTATAGCGTAATGGTGTTCGGGTTAAAAATGGAAACAATGTAAACGGCCAGCGCGCTGTTGGACGCTGCGAAGCTTCAAGCATAGCAACAGGTTTGATACCCAAATGGCGGCAGGTTTGAATAGCTGATATTGAAACCAATTCAGTGCCGACAATGACAGGGTGCAAGAAGGGTTTACGATGCTTCAAAAACACCATGGATTGCAAAGCACCGGTATTAAAAACACCAATGGGGCGCTGGCCGCCAATAAGGCGAGCCGAGCGTGGGGTTTCTCGAACGCCCGTTGCATAAATGATGCGTTTTGCAGAAATTTCCATTGGGCCATCAGTGCTGGTAATTAAAAGATGACCGCCCTCTTTGACTTCAACAACAGTCATATCGCAATAGATTTCAACGCCGTTTTCTAAAGCCCGTTCCACCAAACGCTTTGCGTATTGCGGGCCAGTATACACACGTTTAAATTCGCGCATGCCGAACGGTGGGTGGCCGCAATGGCGCGGAATACCGCCAGCTTTTGGTTCACGCTCAAGCATAACTACGCGTTTAATGCCACGTGCTTTTAATTGCGTTGCAGCGGCCAATCCAGATGGCCCTGCTCCGATAATTAAAACGTCAATCGGTGTAGAGAGATCAATCATTTTTGCACTCCCCGTCTTTTTCATCGCACGAATGAGCGCCCGTACATGATAATGGTGTATCAAAACAATCAGCCGTTAATTCAGCCAGACGGGCCGAGCAGAAAAAACCCTGACAGCGCCCCATGGTGACACGGGTTTGGCGCTTTAAGCCTTGTAATGATTTTGCCGCTAACGGGCCTTGCAGTGCTTTTTTGATTTCGCGCTCTGTCACCAGTTCGCAATGACACACAATCTCGCCATGCCCTTTAGATTTCCAATCACGCTCGCCCGTTTGAATGAGGACATTAGCGCCAGGTATTTTGGGGTTTTCTACCGCTTGATGTTTGGGGGCACTCTGGGCGTATAATCTAAACACATATTGAGCAATGCCCAGTGCACCGCTCAAACCGGTTGAGCGGATAGCACCAACGGTGATGTAATTTTTGCCCTTATGAGCTTTGATCTGATAATCGCTAAATTCACTTGCCGGGCGAAGGCCTGCATAAACCGCGGTAACGGGAATGTCTTTAAGGGCCGGTATTTTCTCAACACCCGCGTCCATCAGATCTTTTATGGCTTGCGCATCGGTTGAAGCATCGGTGCGGCTTTCCTGATCTTCGGCCGTTGGGCCAACCGCCAAATTACCAAATACAGTGCGGAACAGCACAACGCCTTTTGTCCGCGCGGTTGGCACGGGCAGCACAACGGCATCTAAAAGAGACGATGCCACCTTGTCGTAAACCACAAACTGGCCTTTGCGCGGGGTGATCTTAAATAAGGTTTCACCCAGCAAGGCTTTATCGATCAAATCTCCATACAGCCCTGCGCAATTGATAACCTGTTTGGCGTTTAATTGCCCGCGCGATGTTTGCAGGCACCATTTTTCACCATCAAATGCCCCGGATTTAACCTCACATGAGGCTGCTACTTGTCCGCCATTTTGCAAAGCCTGATGCACGTAAGCATAAGGGGCTGACCATGGATCAATGAGAAATTCACGCGGAATGGAAACAGCCGCTCTTGCGTGTGAGGCTAGGTTTGGTTCCTTAGCCAGCAAGTCTTTTGATGAAATAATTTTAGTATCCGTCACCGCGTTAATATGAGCTTTTTCCAAAATAGAGGTGAGCTTTGCTTCCTGTTCTTTATTCCAGGCCACAACATATGCGCCGCATTCATCAAGCGGCAGGCCAAAGTCTGTTCTGATTTTCAGATATTCTTCATGGCCGGCCTGAATACATTTATGTTCAACAGAATTGGGCGGAGCGTCAAAGCCGGTATGTAAAATGGCGCTATTGGCTTTGCTGGCCCCATCCAGAATGTCTGTTGCCTTTTCAACCAGACACACATGTGCACCTTCCAGCGTAAAACGCCGCGCCATCGCACAACCAACAATACCGGCACCAATGATGACGACATCAAATGTTTCGTTAAAAAGATTGCTTGAGGGCATAAGGACTCACTGATTACCAATTTACAAATAGTTAGAATCAATTGCCTGTTGATTCAAACTTATTATAGGATCACTCTTCACTTTTTGATCGGATTGTCCTTTTATGGCTATTTTTCAGGATCTGTCGCTATTGGCGTTTCCGCTTATTCTGTTTTCTGCGTTCACTCATGCAGTTTATAATGCGTTGGTAAAGCAGGCCTGTGACAAGCTGGTGGCACGTATGTTAATGGCTCTGTCTTCAACTATTTTAATCGGGCCATTGGCGTTTTTTGTTCCCCTGCCCTCGCCATTTCTGTTTGCTTTGTTGTGTTTTACCGCTGTGGTGCATTTTTTGTATCAAATGGCACAAATCAAATCATTACATTATGCCGATTACACGCTGGCTTACCCCGTTGCACGCGGCACTGCGCCATTATTTATTGCTGCATTTTCACCGCTTATTTTTCACGATCAAATCAGCTTTAACCAACTGCTTGGAATTCTTATTATTTCTACCTCAATCCTTTCCATGGGATTTTCAGCACCCAAAGGGAATGGTTGGGGAATATTTTTTTCTTTACTCACCGGCGTTGCCATTGCCGCCTATACATCCATTGATGCAAAAGGGGTGCGCCTTGCTGATACGCCGGCTACTTATATCGTATGGTTTTTTATTTTCGATAGTATTGTCATTTCCGCATTCACTCTAACAGGACATTGGAGCCGGTTTTTTAACGTGTTGTCAAAAGAGTGGAAACTGGGTCTATTAAACGGGGTTTTAGGTATATGCACTTTTGGCTCGGCCATGTTGGCTTTCAAATTTGGCAATGCGCCCGTTATGGCGGCTTTGCGCGAGACCAGTGTTTTATTTGCCGCCTTTATTGGCTATCTTTTCCTTGGCGAACGCTTTAACCGAATTCGCATCATTTCCATTATTGGCATCGGCATTGGGGTTGCGGTTATTCGATTAGCTTAAAAAACCTTAAATTTTTCATTCAAATCCTGCTCGAACACTTCAATAAATATCAAATTCGTTGCGCTAGGCTGTATTTTTCAAGTTGTCAGTATAAAGAGTTTGGTCAATGTCTTCGCAAGTTATGTTTGGTAAAACGGGCCTAAATCCAACAACATCAGCCCCCGTTCAGTTTACCCCTGCGCCTCAGGTTGCGAGTAAAGACGGTATTGACAAAAATCATGAGCCAGAACTTATTGGCGACAATCTCAATAATATTGCCTTTTCTTTAGGCAGCAAAAACACATATATCGCGCAAGACAAATCGATGATTCTGGCTGTTTTCTTATGGCTTTTCGGATCGTTGGCAGGCGCGCACCGGTTCTATCTTGGGCATAAGTTTGTTGGTCTTGCCATGCTTATCGGTGGTATTATTATTTACGGATCTTTATTTGGATCAGGTGTCAATACTGTAACCAGCCTTTTACGAAAAGAGCAATTAAACCTAGCGGTTATTGTTTCCACTTTTGGCTTTGCTCTGGCCCATTTTATGTGGACATTCCTTGACATTTTTTATGTGTCTATCCGAAAATTCGTCAACACTCACTTTTAATCAATGACACTGGTGGTTTTAGTCACACGTGGACGGGCCAGCCAAATGCCCAGCAATATTAACGCCCCACCGCCAATTTGATAGCCATTAAGCTGCTCGCCTAAAATTGCCCAGGCAAAAAGGGCCGCAGCAATGGCCTCGATAAATATGACCAGTGAAGAAAATGCCGCCGATAACCCCCCAAGGGCAAAGGCCAGTAAGCCCTGCCCCCCGGCATGACTTAAAAAGCCCAAAGCAAACAGCGCAAACACACCTTTTGCACTCATTGGTATCAATGTTGGTTCGGCAATAAAAGCAATAATAAACAATAACCCCATGGTAATGATGGTAGAGGAAAATATTAAGTGCCCTGCTCCTGTTGAACGGCGGGCAACGCGCACAGCTAGAAAGTAAGCCCCAAAGAATACGGACGTAATCAGGCCATAGAAATCACCCAACAGGTTTTCTGGCGAAAGCGAATAGCTTGCCCCAAGCAACACGCCTGCCCCAACCAAACAAACAGCAAGGCCGATAAATGTTGAGCGGTTTACAGCTTCACCAATAAGCAGGCCAGAACCCAGCACAACCCAGACCGGTGCCAGCGTTGCCAGAAAAGTGGCATTGGCGATATTGGTGTTGATGATTGCCAGATGCCAGAAGAACAAATCACCGGCAAACAACGCCCCACACATCACAACAGGCCAGCTTAATTGCCATAAATAACGTTGGTGTTTTCCGGCCTTTTTTGTTTCAATCGAGGCCCAAATCCATAAAACAGGCAAGGCCAACGCCACCCGCCAAAAGGCCGAGGCAAAAGGACCAATTTCGGCAGAGCGCACAAACACTGGCGAGATGGCCATGGCCATTGCACCGATGACCAATGCCGTAAATGCAACGGGCGATGATGCCGTTGGTTTCTGACCGGAAACGGGTGCAGGCCTCGTCACCGTTTAGGCTTCGTTTTTTTGCAAGAGATCAACCCGATTAGGGCTTAAAAAATGCGCCCCATCGTCTTGCATATACTCTTCAAATTTTGCTTTGGTTTTGGCTAAAATATCAGAGCTTGGGCGACCGTCTCTATAGGTTGCATTGATAACGTATTTTTCAAACTCATCAAAGTTTGCATAATGACCATAGGTGTTAAAAAATATCTGATTGAGTGAAGTGAAATCGTTCATTTCAACTGCTGTTTTCACCGCTTCAAAAGCGGCTTCACGCACCCGTTCTTCGTTGTGAAAAATCTGTAGAACTTCATTAAAATTACCATCAAATACAGGTTCTGAAATATAGGCAAATCCGCCCGGTTTTAAAACCCGATGTACTTCACTCATAGCAACAGACATCAGCCCCAATGGCACATGATGCAAGGATTTGAACATCATCACCACATCAAAGGTATTATCATCTGCTGGAATATTTTGCGCACCACCAAGACCGAAGGTCAGGTTGTCTGGTGTTTCTTCTTCAAGGTTTTTCTGGTGCTGAACTTCATCAACTTCAAGGCCAAGCACAACACGGTTCTCACCGCCAAGGGCAAGATCAAAAGAATGACGACCGGCACCGCAGCCAAGGTCTAAAATATAGTTATTATCAAGATTGAGGACCGAATTATAAATGTCGCTTTCAGTGCATGTTATTTGTTCATTGTCTGTCTTTAATTGCATTTTTTCAACCTCTTAAACGGTTTTTCTATGAAAATGATTCAAGCTGAGCGCTTATTACGCTTTAAACACATCCATTTGGATAGGGCCATCGGCGCGACCGTGGATAAACTGATCAACATAAGCGTTGCCTGAGTTATCAACCTCGCCAGCTTTACCCTGCCATAAAATCTGCCCCTTATAAATCATGGAAATATCATCGGCAATTTTGCGGGCTGAGGCCATGTCGTGAGTGATGGAAATGGTGGTCGCACCAAGGCGTTTGACGCAATCAACAATCAGATCATTGATGACATCGGCCATGATTGGATCAAGGCCGGTTGTTGGTTCATCAAAGAAAATGATTTCGGGATCACCGGCAATCGCGCGCGCAAGACCGACACGCTTCTGCATACCGCCTGAAAGCTCGGCCGGTGACAGTTCTCCGACATCACTGCCAAGTCCAACCTGATGTAATTTCTCTATCGCAATCTCTTTGGCATCTTTGGCGTTCATACCTTTGCCCTGCATCAAACCGAAGGCGACATTTTGCCAGACCTTTAGACTGTCAAACAGGGCCGCGCCTTGAAACAACATACCAAAATGCGACAGCACTTCATCGCGTTTTGCCCCCTTCATGCCTGTTACATCGCGGCCACCAATTAAGATGGAACCGCTGTCAGGATGCAGCAGGCCAAGGATGGATTTCAACATGACAGATTTGCCAGTGCCAGAGCCACCAATCACCACCATGGAGTGACCTTTTTTAACCGTTAAATTCAAACCGTTTAAAACGTGTTTGGGGCCAAAACTTTTATGCACATCTTTAAGGACAATGTGGTCTTTTGCTGTGTTTGAGTTACTCATCTTTACCATCACTTTCCGGTAAACAACAAAGCAGTCATCAAATAGTTGACGGCTAAAATCAGGATGGATGCGGAGACAACGGCATTAGTAGTTGCCCGCCCCACCCCTTGCGCACCGCCTTTGGAATGAAAGCCATGATAGCAACCCATCAAAGCGATAATAAAGCCAAAGGCTGCGGCTTTAAGCAGGCCTGAGGACACATCGCCAAAGGTGAGGAAATCAACCGTGTTCTTAATATAGGCACCGCCGTTTAAGCTTAGCGATCTGGTTCCAACCAGATAACCCCCCATAATGCCGATAATGTCGGCCACCAGCACCAATAACGGCAATGTCAACACGGCGGCAATAATACGCGGTGTGACCAGATATTTCATCGGATTGGTCGACAATGTCACCAGCGCATCAATTTGTTCGGTTACACGCATGGTGCCAAGTTCTGCCGCAATAGCCGCTGATACGCGCCCTGCCACCATAAGCCCTGCTAAAACGGGACCTAATTCGCGGGTGATTCCCAAAGCAACGATTGATGACACCAGATTTTCAGCATTAAAGCGCGAGCCACCTTCGTAAATTTGCAAGGCCAAGGCACCGCCTGTGAAAAATGCGGTTAAACCGACAACAGGCAAAGAGTTATAGCCAATACGCAGCATTTGCGTGCCAATCTGATGCCAATAATATGGTGGGGCGACCCCTCGTCCGATCGCCTCCCAGGCAAAAATGAAAATTCGTCCAATTTCAGCCAACAGGCCAAGCGTAAAATTACCGATAGGTGCTAGAAAATTCAAAATGACCGTCCGTATTAATCAAAGCCCGTTTATTTGCGAATCAACTTGATTCAAGCCCGGAGTATACGCGGGCAAAGCGCGATCCCAAACTGGTTAAAACGTCATAGGGTATCGTACCTGACCAACGGGCGATATCATCAACCGTCACATTACGCCCCATAAGTTCAACTTTTTGGCCTTCCACCTGAAATTCTTCTGGCACATCGGTCAGGTCAACCGTGATGAGGTCCATTGAAACACGCCCAACAATCGGGGCATAATAGCCGCCAATAAACACACTGGCTGGACCACTTGTTGCAGACGATGATAAATTGCGCGAAATTCCATCACGGTAACCAACGCCAATAACACCAATTTTCGAATCCCGTTTTGCTGTCCAGGTGGCACCATAGCCAACGGTTTCGCCAGCGCAAATATCACGCACCTGTAACAAAGGGGCATAAAGGTGAGCCACCGCCGTCATCGGGTTGGCGCGATCACTGAACGGATTACCGCCGTAAAGCGCAATGCCTGGGCGCACGATATCATAAGCAAAATTTTCACCCAAAAAAGTGCCGGGTGAATTTGACAGGCTGGCTGGTGCATCGGGCAGCAAGGCACGTAATTGATTAAACTTTGCCCGCTGTTCTTCGTTTTTCAAATCGCCCGGCGTATCTCCGCAGGCCAAGTGAGACATGACCAGACTCAGTTTAAAATCAATAAAAGCATCACCATTGCGCGCAAGTTCGCGGGTTTGTTTTTCGGTCAATCCCAAACGGTTTATTCCGGTCTCAATGTGCAAACCCGCGGCAAGTTTTTTGTTGTTTTGCTGACAGAACTTTTGCCATTCTTTGACCTGATTTGGTGTTGCCAGCACCGGGCGCAAATCATGCTTTAAGTAAAATTCGGCCTGCCCACTGAGCAATCCACACAATACATAAATTATTGCTTCGGGCGCAAATTCTCGCACCTCTTTGCCCTCATCAGGCAAGGCTACAAAAAAGGTTTTGCATCCAACTTGTGATAATGCTTTAACAGCGTTTTCTAAACCGATCCCATAACATTGCGCCTTTACAGCCGCGCCACATTCAGCCGGTTCGGCCATTTGGGCCAGTTGTTTCCAGTTGTGTTGTAAACCCGTTAAATCAATACACAAGACTCCTCCAGCCCTCTCGGCTGGAATACAATCGTCTTCCCTCATTTTTTCCC
>JALWJW010000009.1 GCA_026996935.1 Hyphomicrobiales bacterium | reverse complement strand
GCCTTCAAACGTTAAAACAAAACTTGGCGTTTGGCCTTTGGGCAATGTGATTTGCACGGGATCAGGAAATTGACCACTAATCAATGCCGTTAGTGCTGCTTTTGTCGCCGCCGCTGCACAAGCTCCCGTTGTCCATCCGCGTTTAAGCTCTGTTGACGGTTTTTGCTTGTTAGTAAGTTGATTTGCATTGGTGTCAGTCATTACAAATCTTTATAAGCTGTGTTTAGATATTTGAACAGACAAGCAATTTCAGAACAAGAAAGAAAACCACTTGGCCAACAATAGTGCAAAAGGCATCATCATCGCGGCACCATCATCAGGGTCTGGCAAAACCGTGGTCACCTTGTCGCTGCTCTCTGCCCTTGCTCAATCAGGAATCGCGGTTTCTTCTGCCAAAGTGGGGCCAGATTATATCGACCCGTGTTTTCATACTGAAAGCTCAGGCAGGTCGTGCTTCAACATCGATCAATGGGCCATGCGCGACCAGACTATCGCCAATAATTTATCCACACTGCAAACCAATAGTGATCTGGTCATCATCGAAGGCGTGATGGGCCTGTTTGATGGGCCAGAAACGGGCAGCGGATCAACTGCAGATTTAGCTGCAAAACTCGGCCTGCCAGTTATCCTTACCGTTAATTGCTCCCATCAGGCCCAATCCATCGCCGCCCTCGTCTCAGGCTTTGCCAATTTCCGCAAAGATGTTCACATCGCTGGCGTTATCCTCAATTGGGTTTCAAGCGAGCGCCATACACGGCTTTTAACCAAAGCGGTTGAAGATATTGGTTTAAAAGTTATTGGCGCTGTGCCTCGCGTCAATGATTTGCAATTGCCATCGCGTCATCTCGGTTTAGTCCAAGCCCATGAACATCCTGAAATTCAAACCTTTATTGAACGTGCAGGCAAAATCGGTGCGGCAAGCATTGACCTTGAAAGCCTCCAAAACCTTGCACAACCTCTGCCATCGCCGTCAAACACCCCACTCACAAGCTTACCCCCTCTTGGTCAACACATCGCCATAGCCCGCGATGAAGCCTTTGGTTTTATCTATCCTCACCTGATCGAAAATTGGCGCGCATCGGGGGCAGAAATTTCATTCTTTTCACCCCTTGCCAACCAAGCCCCCAACACATCTGCCAACGCTATATTCCTACCCGGTGGCTATCCAGAACTCCACGGCGACACCTTGGCCAACAACACGACATTCCTTGACGCTTTACGCATTTCAAAAGCCCTGATTTATGGCGAGTGTGGCGGCTATATGATGCTTGGTGACGGCATTATTGATAAAGATGGCAACAGGCATCAAATGGCAGGCCTTTTGCCCGTCACCACCAGTTTTGCCAAACGCAAGCTCACCCTTGGCTATCGCACCCTTACCCACAACAGCGCCCTACCTTGGCCCAAAACATTAAAAGCCCACGAGTTTCATTTCTCAACCGTTGAAAACCAAAACGCTGCTGATCCGCTGTTTGAAGCAACAGACACCAATGGCACTCCCATCCCCGCAATGGGCTTAAAACGCGGAAATGTCATGGGTTCCTATGCTCACATCATCGATGAGGCCCCTTAAATGACCTTATTAATCATGCTGCAAGGAACAGGATCTGACGTTGGAAAGTCCCTCATTTGCGCGGGGTTAGCGCGCGCCTTCACCAATCGTGGCCTCAAAGTTTTACCGTTCAAACCACAAAATATGTCGAACAACGCCGCTGTCACATCAGATGGTGGCGAAATTGGCCGCGCCCAGGCCTTACAAGCGCGCGCCGCCAATGCAGAACCAACCGTTCATATGAACCCTGTCTTGCTCAAACCCCAAACCACCACAGGGGCGCAGGTTATTATTCAGGGCAAAGCTGAAGGCAGTTTAAGCGCTAGGGATTATATGGCCACCCGTGAAAAATATCTGCCCCGCGTGCTCGACAGCTTCAACAAACTCAAATCACAAGCTGATATTGTTATTGTTGAAGGCGCAGGATCACCGGCTGAAATAAACCTTCGCCAAGGTGACATCGCCAATATGGGTTTTGCCCACGCCGCCAACCTGCCCGTCCTGTTGATTGGCGACATCCACCGCGGCGGCGTTATTGCCTCAATCGCTGGCACCTATCATTTCATTTCAGATAAAGATGCCGCCCGCTTGAAAGGATTCATCATCAACAACTTCCATGGTGATATTAAACTGTTTGATGAAGGCCGTGATATTTTAGAGGAAGCAACAAACACACCCTGCATCGGTATCGTTCCCCACTTTGCAGACGCTGCAAAACTCCCCGCCGAAGATGCCGTAGCCCTTGAGACAGCCTCAACATTGGGCAATGGCAACTTCCATATTTGCGTTCCGCGTCTCTCACGCATTGCCAATTTTGACGACCTTGACCCGTTAAAACTAGAAAATGATGTCACTTTAGAAATCATTCAACCCGGCACCCCCATCCCTGCCCATGCCGACTTAATCATCATCCCGGGCACCAAAGCCACCATTGCCGATATGAAATACTTACGCGCTCAAGGTTGGGACATAGATATTCTGGCCCATGCGCGCCGTGGCGGCCATGTCCTTGGCCTATGTGGTGGCTATCAAATGCTTGGCAAAACAATATCAGACCCTGACGGCATTGAAGGCGAACCTGAAACCATCAAAGGTCTTGGCCTTCTCAACATCGAAACAAACCTCATTGGCGATAAAACCCTGACCAATGTTTCGGGCCACTGCGTTAAAACCAATACTGATATTTCTGGCTATGAAATTCACATCGGGCAAACCAGCGGCCCTGATTGTTCCAACCCATTTGCCAATATCAACGGCCAAAACGAAGGCGCATGCAATGGCAATATCTCTGGCACCTATTTGCACGGTTGTTTTACCAACGACACCTTCCGCCAAGCCTTTTTAAAATCTCTTGGGGTTGCCACATCTCACCTTGCCTTTAATGACGTCATAGATCAAACTCTCAACAATCTGGCAAACTACTTGGAACAATCTTTAGACCTTGATCTCATATTAAAGATTGCGGCATCAAACAAATGACAAATCCAAACAAAAAATTTGATAATGATTTCTGGTCCCAGTTTTGCGACCTGTTGGCCCTGCGCCGTGATGTCCGCCATTTCACCGATCAGAACGTTGAACCAAAGCTTATACAAGACTGTCTAAAACTGGCCAATTTGTCTCCGTCAGTCGGTTTAAGCCAACCGTGGCGATTCATTGAATTGGAAGAGCCGGAACGGCGCCAAAACATCGTCACATCATTTGAGAAATGCAACGCTGACGCATTGGCAACTTATCGTGGTAAAGACAAAACCAATTACGCCAAACTGAAATTAGAGGGCCTGCACCAGGCCCCTGTTCAATTGGCAGTCTTTGCCGATAACGCCACTACAAAGGGAAAACAATTAGGCCGCATGACCATGCCTGAAATGGCCGCTTATTCTGTTGTTACTGCAATATACGCCTTTTGGCTGGCGGCCCGTGCGCGCGGCCTTGGCGTTGGCTGGGTATCAATTTTAGATCCGCAAGAAGTTTGCAAAGCCTGTGATGCGCCAGATGATTGGCAGTTTATCGCTTATCTTTGCGTAGGCTGGCCGCAAACAGATGGCCTTGTACCAGAACTGGAAACCCTTGGCTGGGAAACCCGTGATGACCTGTCAAAATACTATAAGAAACTCTAATGCCATTTACATTGCCAGATTTTTCAATCCCTCACATCGTTCCAACATTCTTTCCAGCGTTTGACTTAACGCATACTTTTCTTGTGGCCTTTCTTGCCCTGACAATCGAGCGCATTGTCGGCTATCCCAAATGGATCCACAAACGCCTCGGCCACCCCGTTGAATGGTATGGCGCTTTGTTATCAAAACTGGACAAAGCCCTCAACACACCAGATAAATCACCAACCTGGAACCGCACCAAAGGCATTATAACCATCACGCTTTTAATCGCCCTTGTGCTGGCCATCACCCTGCCCATTGCCGCAACGCTAAGACAAGTTGAATATGGCGCTCTTTTAGAGGCCTTATTGGCTGTACCATTACTTGCCCAAAAAGAACTTCGAAGATTTGTCGCCCGTGTTGCAGATGCTCTAAACATCGGCATTGCAGAAGGCCGCGCTGCTGTTGGCCATATTGTTGGCCGCGATACCAGCAACCTTAACACCAGTGATGTCACCCGCGCCGCCATTGAAAGCCTTGCTGAAAACACCTCTGACGGCATCATCGCGCCTGCCTTTTGGCTGATGGTATTCGGCCTGCCCGGTATTGCGGTTTATAAAGTCATCAACACCGCCGACAGCATGATTGGCTATAAATCTGATCGCTACCTCACCTTTGGCTGGGCCGCAGCGCGCCTTGATGATCTGGTTAATTTACTCGGCGCGCGCCTGACCGGTATCTTATTTGTTGGTGCCACAAGCCTGACCAATCCCATGGCCGCATCTCGCGCCTTGGCCACCATCTGGCATGATGCCAAAAAACACGCTTCACCCAATGCCGGCTGGCCAGAAGCAGCTATAGCCGGAGCCTTGGATATACGCCTTGGTGGCCCGCGTGTTTATGCTGGACGTATTGGCGATCTGCCCTGGATGGGCGATGGCCGCACCGAACTGCACCCGACAGACATTCGCCATGCGCTACGGCTCTATTCTCAAACCCTGACGTTAATGACGATCATTGTCTTTTTCTTCTGGTTATTTGTTTAATTCTACCACAAAGATTTCTTAGCGCGCGCTTCCCATGCGGTGTCGTAGTCTTTACCACCTTCACCGCCACCAACAGTTTCGGCAATCATTTCGCCTGCGGTTGGTAAATCCTGCCCCAGTGCCCGTGCTTCATCTTTCCACAAACCAGCACGAATAACAGCGCGTCCACATTGGAAATAAGCCGCTTCAACCGAAACAACAATGACACTTCGCGGCGGTTTTCCAGCCTCTTTAAACGAATCCAAAACCTTTGCGTCAGCCGTTAAATGCGCCACACCGTTAACGCGAAAAGTTGTATTAGACCCTGGTATCAAGAACAACAATGCCACCCGCGGATCTCGAATGATATTGCGCAAAGTATCAATACGGTTATTGCCGCGCCGATCTGGCATCATCAGGGTTTTCTCATCAACCACACGAACAAAACCTGCTTTATCCCCGCGCGGTGTGCAGTCCATACCTTCAGGACCAACCGAGGCCAACGCGACAAACGGACTGGCCTCAATCAATTTTCGGTAAAGCGGTGAAATATGATCTATCTGTTTTTTAACGCTGGCAGAGTGCGGCGATCCGTAAATTTTTTCTAATTCCTCAATGCTCGAAATCATCTTATTGTCCTTTCATGTGAAGTGGCAAACCAGCCACCATAAACACAACCCTGTCACACGCTGCCGCAATCATCTGATTGGCACGACCTGCCTCATCACGAAATTTTCGAGCCAGTGCATTTTCAGGCACTATACCCAAACCAACCTCATTTGAAACAATCGTTAAATCGCAATTTAGGTCACCGAGCAACGTGCATAAACGTTCAACCTCTTGAACCACATCACGTTCATCAGCCATCAAATTGGAAATCCACAACGTCACGCAATCAAACAAAACAGCCGCACCTGCGCAATCATTTTCCAAAACCTGACATACATCGAGTGGGGCTTCGATGGTTCGCCACTCATCGCCACGACGAACCTTATGTTCATCAATGCGCTCTTTCATTTCATCATCAAACGCTTGCCCTGTAGCGATATAAATTTTGGGCTTATCGCTGGCCAAAACAAGGTTTTCCGCAAAAACGCTCTTGCCCGAACGCGCACCACCAAGCACCAATGTAGAACAAAACGCCATGCCTAACCTTCAATCTGCGGCGGTATGCGCGCAATAAAATGACCCCGCATACCATCTGGCCACTGCCTGAAACCGACAGCGCCTTCCTCGCTTTGCCCATGCAAATCAAACCATTCTAGAATGGCTTCAACATTATCGCGTTGAGGCACAAATCGTCCCGTCAAATAGCTAAATTTTTCGGTATCGCGCAACAAAACATTGCAATGCTCTTTGCATGACCATAAACACTCATGGCGTTCAACTTTAATGTCGCTGCGCCCGTTATCAGCCAACAAAGCCTCCATCTCCCGCGCCAGCAATTCACCGCCTGTAACACCCTGAGCATTACATTTTTCATCTTTAGATAGTCGGCAAGTGGTACAAAAAACAATAGATCGCATATATTTAGGCCAATTTGTTGAATCAAACTCTTCTTTCCTATAAAGGAAATGAATGTCAACAAACACAAAAAACACAAACACCGCAACAAACAACATCGCAATCGTTGCAAGCGACACCCCTTCCGCACTTGAAGCAAAGCAGGAATTAGAGAAGCGCTATAGTACTGTTGCGAGTGAAAACGCTGATATTATTATTGCCCTTGGCGGTGATGGGTTAATGCTTCACACCCTGCGCGAAACTCTAACGACCGGGCAGCGTATTTTCGGCATGAACCAGGGCTCTGTTGGCTTTATGATGAATGACTATAGTCCAGACGGCCTGCTGGAGCGTTTAAAAAACGCAGAAGAAACCCGCATCCACCCGCTCAGCCTGACTGCACAAAACCAGGAAGGTAAAGGCCTTAAAGCTATAGCCTTTAATGAAGTCTCACTTTTACGCCAAACCCATCAGGCAGCGAAATTGGAAATTACCATTGATGGCAAAGTCCGTTTGGCCGAACTGGTTTGTGATGGCCTGATTGTGGCAACCCCGACAGGGTCAACCGCCTACAATCTATCCGCCCACGGCCCTATCTTACCTATCGGATCGCCTCTATTAGCCTTAACACCAATCAGCGCCTTTCGGCCACGGCGTTGGCGTGGCGCGATCCTGCCTCATGAAGCTGTTGTTGAAATCACCATTCTTGAGAGCACCAAACGCCCCGTTGCAGCCGTTGCTGATCATATCGAGTTTCGAGATATCAAAAAAGTTACCGTGCGCGAAGATAAGAAGCTCACGGTTCGGTTGTTGTTTGATAAGGGCCACTCGCTGGCCGAGCGGGTTTTAAACGAACAATTCGATTTTTGACGTTTTCGTCAAATTTTTTTCAGTTTTTATGACAAAACTGTAATGGCTTTAGGAAAGCATTAAGCAGCTTGCAGTAGTTTCAATCTGTAAGTTGCGTAACCGACTTGAGTTAAGTCGGATGAGTATTGAAACGCCGTAGATGGTGACATCTGCGGCGTTTTCTCTTTTCCGGCCACCCCATTTCAAACCCAAATATCAATCAAAAAAAATGCCCGGATAAACCGGGCATAATTTTGTTGTCTTAGGAGTAAAATATAATTTCTTTAAGCCGCCTGCTTAAACTGTTCGGCTAAACGTCTGGCCAATGCTCTGGTGTTTTCATCACTTAAACGGCCAACAATCTCAAGCAGCATGGTTTTATCTTGCCCAGAAATAGAAGAATATCGTGTCATTAAATATTCCACCAGTTTTGGACCAAATTGTTGCTTTGCCAAACGATCAGGAACTTCTTTCAAATCACAAGAAACATCTAACGCAGCGCGAATAATGTGAAAACATGGCTTGGGCAGCCCTGCCTTGTTATAACAAGACTTAATCGCCATCACCGCATTATCGGCAAACATACGCTCTAATTTCACCATTGACGTTGAAGACAAATAAGCAATCGCGCGCGAAACGATGGTCAAATTATTACCAAGCGCTGCTCTAAGCACCAAAGACGGTGTAAGAAGATTTTTTCCACTCAGAAACGGAATCAGTCCATCCAACTCTTGCAAACTGGCATTGGAAAGAATTTTCAGCAAAGTTGTTTCTTCAGCATCAACAATGATTTCTTCAGCATCATTGGCAGGAATCCAACCCCGCTCTGCCATCAATTTATGCACATTATTTGATGCCCGTTTAGCTTGAAGAATCCGAACCTCTAATGGCAAATCATGGCGCTCAAGCAATTGCTCAATAATCTCAGGCACTTCCCTGAAACGCACATATAATCGACGATAATTTTGTGTGTTCACTTCAATTTTTTCATTATCAAGCAAGGCGGAACAAACATCACTGTCACAATTTTCAACAATATACTTGATAGCATCAACCGCCAGATCTGAACGCGAAGCCACAACCAATTGACGGGCCTTATCACCAACCTTAAGCACCGCCAGCGCGCGCAATCGATCAAGACAAGGCGTTTCAGCCAAAAACGGTAATGAAATATCTTCATCATCTGCAATGATTGAAAAAACCAGATCCGGATGAAGGTCGACAGCATGAACAAGAATAGACGATAACAGGACGCGAATATCTTTGACCGGGTCAACAGCCAGCCGCAACAATGTCGGAACAATAGCCTCTCGCTCAATTTTTTCAGCTTCCATATCG
>JALWJW010000008.1 GCA_026996935.1 Hyphomicrobiales bacterium | reverse complement strand
TTTTTTTGTCTGGGATTATGGCATGAAAAACGGTGATATTCAGATATTGGGTGCCAGTGCCTATGCGGCGCCATTGCTGTCAACATTGGTTTTGATTGTCGCTGGTTTTGCTCAATTTACTTGGGTTATAGGGGTTGCCTGCTTATTGATTACATTTGGCGCGGTTCTATCGGCTAAGGATTTGTTGTTACCTCGCTCAACTTAAACCAGTTTATATTCCATCAGTGGCAAAACACGGCCCGGGATTGAGCCTGACGGGGTTTCGCCAATAATTTTAAAGCCAAGCGTTTGGTAAAACTCAACCGCCGCAGGGTCTGAATCCAAATGCAATCTGGTTAAGTTTTGCTGTTTGGCCCGCGCCAAAATGGTGTTCCATAATAAACGGCCAATGCCTTTGCGCTGGTGGTTTGGATCGACAAAGAAACTATGAATTTCTCCTGATCCAGTTTGTTTATCTGTCACAAGACACGTGACCCCACAAACCTCTCCCGCCTCATCAGCCACCCAATATTGGCGCTGCTTTAAACGCTCTGGTGTTACCGAAAGCTCCTCAACACATAACGCCATAAAGGCCTCACCGTAGCCATTGGCCTGTTTAGAACGCAAGATGACATTAGTCATTTTAGCGGCTTCATTAGGGAGGGGCTGGCGGATTTTAATGGGCATCATCAAAGCACCTTAGTCATACAAATGCTATTCACATCGGGTTGATAATCACCAAATACGGGGCATTGGGTGAAGCCGTATTTTTCATAGAGTTTTCGCGCGGGAGCAAATTCTGCCATGGAGCCTGTTTCCAAACTTAGGCGGGTGTAGCAACGGGTGCGGGCGGTATCTAAAATATGGTTCAGCATTTTATCAGCCACACCTTTACCGCGCGCATCAGAATGAACATGCATGGATTTTATTTCACCGTGTTCTGCATCTAATTGTTTCAGCGCCCCGCAGCCGAGCAATTGGTCACCGTCCCAAATCGACCAGAATGTAATGTTAGGCGCACGCAAGCCTTCAAGGTCGAGGGCATGGACACTTTCAGGCGGTGAAGCGGCGCGCATTTCATCGAGGTGGCGTTCGAGCAGTGCGCGAATTTGAGACCCTTGGAGGTTGTCTGGTTTGATGGTGTAGTTGTTCATAGGTTTTCAATATCCTTTCTTCGCCATTGCTGCGCCCACTACCGTCATTGTCGTGCCTATTACTGTTATTGTTGCGCCCACTACCGTCATTCCCGCGAAGGCGGGAATCCAGGGCCAATTACTCAAAATATTGATGGTTTCTGGATTCCCGCTTTCGCGGGAATGACGATGGAGGGGGCGGGAATGAAGGAGATGGTTAAAATGAAAAAGTGACAGGCGTTCATCCTCTACGCTCCTTAAAAAACGTCTTTAATAATTCAACTGACTTTGCCTCGCCGATGCCTTCGTATACTTGCGGGGTGTGGTGGCAAGTGGGTTGGGTGAAGAAATTGGGGCCGTTTTCGACTGCGCCCATTTTGGTATCGCCTGCCCCGTAATAAAGTCTCGAAATTCTGGCGAATGAAATGGTCGCAGCGCACATGGCGCAGGGTTCAAGGGTGACGTATAAAAAGTGGTCTGGCAAACGCTCGCTTCCCAATTTTTTACACGCAGCACGCACGGCCAGCAGCTCGGCGTGGGCGGTTGGGTCGTTGAGTTCGCGGGTGCGGTTGCCGGCTTGGGCGATGATATTGCCCGCATTATCTGTCACCACAGCGCCAACGGGCACCTCGCCGCGCGCGGCTGCTTTTTCAGCCTCATTAAAGGCGATGTCCATAGGGGTGGGTGAGCGGGTGGGGCGTGATGTTGGTTTCATGTTGTCTATACTAGTTGAGACTGCT
>JALWJW010000007.1 GCA_026996935.1 Hyphomicrobiales bacterium | reverse complement strand
AAAATCCCATGATTTTGCAACAAAGCAAATGGCATCTGATTTGGCTTGTAAGAGGGTTTGTAAACCGGGATCATTTTCAACCGAGCGCCCTGCCCGTTTGGTCATGCCAAAAGCGGCAAATTGGGCTTTGGTCTGATGGTCAATATCAAACAATGCGGTATCGGTCGGATTGGCCCCCGGGTAGCCGCCTTCAATATAATCAAGCCCCAATTTATCAAGCATGGCAATAATAGACTGCTTTTCTTCAAGCGAAAAATCAATGCCAGGCGTCTGAGCACCATCGCGCAATGTTGTGTCGTAAAGATAAAGCTTTTGTTTGGTCATATCGTTGGTTCTTTTATTGAGGGATTAAGGGGAGTGTGGCCAGCCTTTTAGGGCCTTACAACAAGCCCTTCCATTTTAATACGCCAACGGTGATGGCGGCGAGAAGGATGATTTTTATGGCGATATACCAGAGCCAGCGTTTGGGGAATGGGAAATCGTTGGGGTTGCTACCTTGCTCCCCTCCCCCTTGTGGGGAGGGGTTGGGGGTGGGGTCCTTCGGGTTAGGATTTGTCATTTGTCACCTTACTTAAAATAGTGTTCATAACAGCTTCTACATCACTCAAAACCAAGTTGTTAGAAAACCGTAACACCTCAAACCCTTGCGAGCGATGATACTCGTCTCGCTTTTTGTCATAGGCAACAGCTTCTTCACCATCATGGGTTCTACCATCGAGTTCAATTACCAACCTGTCCGAAAAGCTTACAAAATCGACAATGTAACGACCAATGGGTGCTTGACGGCGAAATTTATGGCCTTGGTGTTTTAGCACTTTAAGATGCTGCCACAGTGCATGTTCTGGTGGTGTTGTTTCACGGCGCAGTTTTTGGGCGCGTTGGCGAGTTTGAGAGGTGATGCGGGTTATGGGCATGGAGAAAGTCCCATCGCTCTTATGTGCGGCAGGCACCCCTCCGCTCTTAATTGCGGCAGGCACCCCTCCACTCTAATTCGTGGCAGGCACCCCTCCCCTAGCCCCTCCCCACAAGGGGGAGGGGAATCAAATCCGTATATGCTTTCCCTCCCCCTCGTGAGGAGAGTGGGCAGTGCGTTAGCACTGGTCGGGTGGGGCCTCGCCATCAACGCTTTGCCTCCCAAGTCGTGCCTTCTGGTCCATCTTTCAGCACCACGCCCATGGCATCGAGTTCGTCTCTAACGCGGTCGGATTCGGTCCAGTTTTTATCGGCGCGGGCCTGGTTACGGGCGGTGATTAGGGTTTGGATGGCGGCTTCGTCAAATGATGCGGTGCGTGGGTCTTCAAGCTTGCCAGTAAAGCCAATGGCCTTTAAGGAACCAGCTAGTGCGTCACCTTTAAGTTGATGCAAAGCAGCGATCATTTTAGGGGTATTGAGGTCATCTGATAGCGCCTCAACAACGGTTTCATCGAGCTTATCTGCCACTCCGAAATCACAGCGTGAATACCATGTTTTGAGGGCATCATATGACTCTTGCAGGCCTTTTTCCGTCCAATCAATCGGTTGGCGGTATTGAGTGCGTAGCATGTTGAGGCGCAAAACATCGCCCGGCCATTTTTCCAGCAACTCATTGATGGTAATAAAATTACCCAAACTTTTAGACATCTTCTCGCCCTCAACCTGCAAGAAACCGTTGTGCATCCACAGGTTTGCCATTTTATCGGTGTTGTGGGCGCAGCGGGATTGGGCGATTTCGTTTTCGTGGTGGGGGAATGTCAGGTCTATGCCGCCGCCGTGAATGTCGAAGGTTTTGCCGAGATACTTTTCAGACATCGCCGAACATTCAATGTGCCAGCCGGGGCGGCCATAGCCCCATGGGCTTTGCCAGCCCGGTTCATTGCCGCTTGATGGTTTCCACAAGACAAAGTCGGTCGGGTCTTTTTTGTATGATGCCACTTCGATGCGAGCGCCCGCGATCATCTCATCGAGGGTGCGATTGGACAGGCGACCATAGTCTTTCATTGACGGGACTGAAAACAGCACATGGCCCTCTGCTTCATAGGCATGGCCTTTTTCGATCAAAGTTTTGTTCATTTCGATCATTTCTTTAATATGATCGGTGGCGCGTGGTTCTACTGTTGGTTCCAACACACCCAGCGCTTTGATGTCTTTATGAAACTGCTCTGTTGTGCGTGCGGTCACTTGCGCGATAGACAAACCTTCTTTTTCAGCTCGGGCATTAATCTTGTCATCCACGTCGGTAATGTTTCGCACATAGGTGACGTGGTCTTTGCCATAAACATGGCGCAGCAGGCGGAACAACACATCAAAAACGATGATCGGGCGGGCATTGCCGATGTGGGCATAATCATAAACCGTTGGCCCACATACATACATACGGACGTTTTTCTCATCGATCGGTTCGAAGGTTTGTTTTTGCCGTGTCAGTGTATTGTAAAATTTAAGCGTCATCATGATTTCCAAATAGCGTGCGAAAAGTCGTTAGCAACTCTTTGCCAGCAAAGGCGCTTAAATTAGTGTTTTGAGAAAAGCAAACCGCTGCCAGCTAGAAATGTCTAGTGGATAATAATTTTGCAAGTAATAATGCAAATGGATTTATAATTCGTTTGCGTGTTAGCGGTTTTCATGGGACCAACATGCTTAAAGTTTAGCTATTCGTCAAGTCTGAAAACCTTTCTGGCGAAAAATTAGGACGCATTTTGATCAACTCCCCGCAAATTCGCACCGCGCTTTGGATGCTTGGCTGGTTTTCTTCCATGTTGTTGATGACTGTGGCCGGCCGCGAAGCAACGGCTGATGTGTCTGTAAATATGGTCATGTTTTTTCGTTCCGTCATTGGCATGGCGATCTTATTGCCTATTGCCTTATGGAATGGATTGTCGGTGTTAAAGACCGAGCAATTGTCTCGTCATGTCGTTAGGAACAGTTTTCACTTTGGAGCGCAATTTTCATGGTTTTACGCTTTAACCCTCATTCCATTGGCGCAACTTGTTTCAATTGAATTTACCATGCAAATATGGACGGCCATTATTGCGCTGTTTTACCTTGGTGACAGGCTTACGCGCAATAAAGTCATCGCCATCATTATTGGTTTTGTCGGCATATTGGTTATTGTTCGCCCCGGGTTTACACAAGTGCAACCGGGGCAATTATTTGCCCTTTTAAGTGCTGTGGGATTTGCCTTATCTGTGGTTATGACAAAACAACTGCTTAAAAAAGATAATGCGTTTACGACTTTATTTTATATGGTTGGCACGCAATTGGTTTTTGTATCTTTAATAGCAATGCTAAACTGGCAATTGCCAAGTTCTTTAAAGACATGGCCTTGGCTGCTTGCTGTTGGCATTGCCGCCCTAACGGCCCATTACAGCCTTGCACGCGCCTTGCAATTATCCGATGCCTCAACGATCACGCAGATTGATTTTGCCCGCGTGCCATTAGTGGCGATTTTAGGTTGGTGGCTATATAATGAAGGGGTGGATATATATCTTGTGATCGGCGCGGGGTTGATTTTGCTCGGCAATCTCATCAACCTGCGCGCCAATAAGTAGAATAGTAAGGCCGACTGAAATTATTCAGCCGCAGCGATGCCAGATAAGTCCGAATCGCTTTGTCCCTTTTTCAGCTCTTCAGCGATCAAAAATGCCAATTCCAATGCTTGGTCAGCATTTAAGCGCGGGTCGCAGTGGCTGTGATAGCGATCATGCAAATCTTTATCAGCCAAGGCAAAAGCACCACCTGTACATTCGGTCACATTTTTGCCGGTCATTTCCACATGAATGCCACCTGCATGGGTGCCTTCGGCTTTATGGATATTCATAAAGTTGCGAACCTCGCCCAGGATACGATCAAACGGGCGGGTTTTATAGCCGCTTTCAGCCGAAATGGTGTTGCCGTGCATTGGATCACAAGACCAGATGACTTGGCGGCCCTCGGCTTTTACTGCGCGCAATAATTGCGGCAGGTGCTTTTCGATCTCGTCAACGCCATATCGGGTGATGAGGGTTAAGCGCCCTGCTTCGTTTTCAGGGTCAAGCACATCAATCAGCCGCAACAATTCATCGGCAGAAATTGACGGACCACATTTAAGGCCAATCGGGTTTTTAATACCACGGAAAAATTCAACATGAGCATGGTCAAGCTGGCGGGTACGATCACCAATCCAAAGCATGTGGCCCGATGTGGCATACCAATGGCCCGAAGTTGAATCAACGCGGGTTAAAGCTTCTTCATAGCCAAGCAACAAGGCCTCATGACTGGTGAAAAATTCTGTCTGGCGCAGTTGTGGGGCCGTGTCAGGGTTGATACCGCAGGCGCGCATAAAGCCAAGGCTTTCGGAAATGCGTTCGGCCAATTCGTCATAACGCTCACCAAACGGGGAGTCTTTTAATGCGCCCATCGTCCAGCGATGCACATGCTCAAGGTTGGCATAACCGCCCATCGCAAAAGCGCGCAGCAGATTTAGCGTTGCAGCAGACTGGCGATAGGCCATAATTTGACGGTGCGGGTCTGGCACACGGGCTTCTTTGGTAAATTCTATACCATTGATGATATCGCCGCGATAGCTGGGCAATTGTGCACCGTCTCGGGTTTCCATATCGGCTGAGCGCGGCTTGGCAAACTGACCGGCAATACGGCCCACTTTGACCAAAGGTTTACCACCGGCAAAGGTGAGCACCACGGCCATTTGAAGGAAAACACGGAAAAAATCGCGGATATTATCAGCAGAGTGCTCAGCAAAACTTTCCGCACAATCACCACCTTGCAGCAAGAACGCTTTGCCCTTTGCCACACGCGATAATTTGCGCTGTAATTTACGCGCTTCACCGGCAAAAACCAAAGGTGGAAAATCAGCTAGTTTTGCTTCGGTTTGCGCCAGTTTTTCCATATCGCCATAATTTGGCATCTGGACAACCGGGAATTTTCTCCAGCTTTGTGGTGTCCACGCGTGTGTCATTTGTTTAGCTCCTGAACTGTCTTTTATCCGCATAAGTTTTGGTTATTTTTGTTTTAATCCCTATAGCGGGTCTCTTGATATACACCGACTATGACAAATTGGCTAGAAAAAACGGGTGATACATACCCGATCTTAACGATCTTGTTTTATAGATTTTTCAACGGAAAACTTTTAGTTAGAGGCCGATCATGTGGGATATGTTAAATTCAGTTGATTTTGGGGAATATCGCGAAATATTGTTTAGCCCTGATGCCCCCATCGTTCCGCAAATGATGGTGTTTAATGGTCTGGTTATTGTGTATCTGTTGATCCGTTGGGCCGCCAACTCACCCCCCTTGCCATCAGCCTCGCGCAAAACGTATAAATTTATATTTGTTTTTATTAATCTGGTCCTTTTATTCCAGCGTGATTTACATATCAGCGAATACTTACTGATGATTACGCCAGATTTCCTTCGCCAAATGATTGATTATTAAACTCAGACTTGCTCAGTCCGGGGCGATTAAACGGCCTTATTAAAGATTGATAACCCCTTGCTTTTTGTGCCTAACATCGTCCAAAATCGGTTATGGCAAATATATTTCAAAAAGAACCCAGCTTTACACTTGGGATTGAAGAAGAATATCTATTAGTAGATAAAACCAGCCGCGATTTGGTCAGAGATGCGCCAAAAGGCTTGATGGACGATTGCGAGAAGGTTCTGGCCAATCAGGTCTCGCCAGAATTTTTGCAATGCCAAATTGAAGTGGGGACGCAGGTTTGCCAAACGCCTGGCGATGCCCGCGCTGATCTGGCGCGATTACGATCCTCTATTGCTAAAATTGCCGGTGAACACAATCTGGCACCCATCGCTGCTTCCACTCATCCGTTTGCTGATTGGATGGACCAGCGCTTTACCGATAAAGAGCGCTATGCAGAATTGGCCCGCGACCTGCAAGGGGTGGGCCGACGGATGCTGATTTGTGGCATGCATGTGCATGTGGGGATTGAAGACCCTGAAATGCGGATCGATATTTTTAATCAATTACCTTACTTTTTGCCACACATGTTGGCGCTGTCTTCTTCCTCGCCATTTTGGCAGGGGCGCGATACGGGGCTTGATTCATATCGCCTGACCATATTTGATAATTTACCGCGCACAGGGCTGCCACCCCGTTTTGATTCATGGGAGCAATATCAGCGCTCAACCAATATGCTGGTCAAAAATGGCCTGATTGATGATCCGACCAAAATCTGGTGGGATTTGCGCCCGTCTGATCGTTATCCAACTTTAGAAATGCGCATTTGTGACGTGCCGACATCACTTGATGATACGGTGGCCATTGCCGCGATTTATGTTTGTCTGGTACGGATGCTGTATCGCTTACGGCGTGATAATTTAAGCTGGCGCAAATATGAGCGTTTTCTGGTCAATGAAAACCGCTGGCGCGCTCAGCGTTATGGCAGTCGCGAGGGGTTAGTTGATTTTGGCCGCGGCGAAGTGGTGCCTTTTAACGAGCTTCTCGATGAATTGATTGAACTGGTCTATCAGGATGCTCAAGCACTTGACTGTGTGAGCGAAATTGAATCCGCGCGCATGATTTTAAAACGTGGTACCAGTGCCAACCGTCAACGCAAAACTTATGATCTGGCCCTGGCCAAACGTAAATCTCAGCACGAAGCCTTAAATGATGTGGTTGATATGTTGATTGCTGACACAGTTGCAGGTACGTAACACCTTATGGATTGGTATATTGGTATAAAAGTCACGCACATTTTATGCGTAATGGGGTGGATGACGGGCATTTTTGCTGTCCCGCGGGCGTTGATTTATTGGCATCGTGAATTTGAAGCCCACGGGGGCGGTGGCAATACGGGTCTCTTAACCGTGCGGCTGTTCAGATTTTCTGCGCTTTTGGGCGTGATTGCCATTGGCACAGGGTTGTGGCTGGCGTGGCTGTTGGAATTTCCTGATTGGGTGTGGGTAAAGCTTGGTCTGGTAACCGTTTTGCTGGCCCATTATGTGTTTACCGGCCTGCTTGTCAAAAAGGCCCATAGCGGGACTTTTGACAAGTCAGACAAGTATTTGCGCATCTTCAACGAAATCAGTGTTTTCGTTGTCATTGGCATTTTATATATCGTCGTGGCAAAGCCGTTCTAATTAGGTTTTTAAACCGGTTGAGCTTTATTGAGCATGACGGCGATCTGGTCTTTTAACAACAAACGTTGTTTCTTTTTTTCTTCAAGCGTTTCATCGCTCGCTGGTTCTACTTCGCTTTCAATACGATGAATTTCGCGATTAAGCTCATGATAATCATCCGACAATTTTCTAAAATGTGCATCGGTTAATTTTAAGGCGTGGAGAGCTTCAATTTGACTTGGAAATTCTTCTGTAAGTTCATGCGGTGTATGTGACATCAATGTCTCCCTTGTTAAATATAGGGACATTTTGCGAAGCGGTGTGGTGTGGGGCATTGACGGAAGTCAAAAGTGTGTGATTGATGATGGTTGGGGGGAACAACGCGCTGCAAGTGTCTTTCTTTGATATGGTTATTGGATTCCAGCTTTCGCTGAAATGACGGCAGATAGGCGCAACGTGTTAAAAAGCTAAATCTTCATATAAATCCAACCACCTTGGATTCATCTTTTCAATTAACTCTATTTTCCAGCCCCGTTTCCATGCTTTGATTTGTTTTTCACGGGTGATGGCGGCGACCATTGTTTCCTGGGTTTCATACCAGACGAGTGATTTCAGAGCATACTTTTTAGAAAAGCCATCAATCAGCCCCTCACGATGTTCAAACATCCGCCGCGCAAGGTTTGATGTTACGCCCGTATAAAGCGTGCCATGACGGTGGTTGGTGATAATGTAAACGACAGGTTGCAAATGTATTCCTCTAGAGGGTTATTGGATTCCAGCTTTCGCTGGAATGACGGCGTAAAATGAACAACCACCCATCGTCATCCCAACGAAAGTTGGGATCCAATAATCAGTTATGGGGTGCCTTACAACAATGTCCCCTGGCTCTCTTTCATCGCCGCCTTCGGTTTTTTGCCATTTACTTGTGCGCCGACTTCGCCGTCTTTAAATTCTAGTATTACTTGTTTACCTGCACTTGCCCCTTTTACCGAAGCGATGACTTTGCCCTTGTCGTCTTTGACCAGTGCAAACCCTCTTGCCAGAACTGACTTGTGCGACAGGGTATTGAGGAGTTTTGAGGTGGCGGTCAGGTGTTGGGATTTGTCGGCTAATGTTCTGGATATGGCGCGATTGGATTGGGTATTTAGACGGGTTAGGGTTTCGTGGTGGCGGGTGAGTTGTTGTTTTAGCGGGGTTAAGGAATGGCGCCCTGCTGTGCGCTCGAACTGGTTTCGATGGGCTTGCAAATTGGTTTTCAGGCCCTGAGCCAAGCGGCCAGAAGCTGTATCAAAACGCTGACGCGCCAAGCTTAGAATATCATCGGGTTTGGGCAAGGCACGCCCTGCGCTTT
>JALWJW010000006.1 GCA_026996935.1 Hyphomicrobiales bacterium | reverse complement strand
GTACTATTGACTTAATTTAAAGGATATTAAAAATGACGATTTCACGTGCAATTACTGCGATGGCAGGTTTGTTTATTATGATTAGCCTGGCGGGTGCTCATTTTAGCGGTCAGATTGATTTCACTGCAGCGCCTTGGTTGTGGTTCACCGCTTTTGTCGGGGCAAATTTGTTCCAATCTTCATTTACTGGCTTTTGCCCTGCGGCAATGGTTTTTAAAGCAATGGGTCTTAAAAGCTAAACTGGCCTGATTTATAAATACTTGTTGAATTAACAGCGCGAAGCATTGGTTTCGCGCTGTTTTTTTGTGGTTTTGCGGTGTGTTTTTGTGTAGAAGGCGGGTAATGCCAACAATAAATCTAGGGATCCCTCACCATGGCGAAAAAAACGCGTATTGAAACTGATTCATTTGGTCCATTGGAAGTGCCAGCCGATAAATATTGGGGCGCGCAGACACAGCGCTCGCTTGGTAATTTTAAAATTGGTGGGGAAACCATGCCATTGCCTTTGGTTCATGCGCTTGGTGTGGTAAAAAAGGCAGCGGCAATGACCAATATGGGGTTGAAAAACCTTGATCCGAAAATTGGCAATGCCATTGTTGAGGCCGCTCAAGAGGTGATTGATGGTAAGTTTGATGATAACTTCCCGCTTGTGGTGTGGCAAACCGGGTCTGGTACGCAATCAAACATGAATGCCAATGAGGTTATTTCTAATCGGGCGATTGAATTGCTCGGTGGGAAGATGGCATCAAAAGACCCTGTACACCCAAACGATCATGTTAATCGTTCGCAAAGTTCTAATGATACGTTCCCAACCGCAATGCATATTGCAGTGGCTATGCAGTTGCATCATGTGTTATTGCCGGCGTTAAAACATTTACACAAAGCCTTGGTGAAAAAGTCTAAGCAGTGGAATAAAATTATTAAGATTGGTCGCACCCATACCCAGGATGCAACGCCGCTAACATTGGGCCAAGAGTTTTCTGGCTATGCCGCGCAAGTGGCGTTAGCGATTGATCGGGTTAAATCCTGCCAACCACGGGTTTATCCGTTGGCTCAGGGCGGCACAGCGGTTGGCACGGGTTTGAATACCAAAAAGGGTTTTGATAAAAAGTTTGCTGCCAATGTGAAAAAAATTACCCGTTTGCCGTTCGTTACAGCGGAGAACAAGTTTGAGGCTTTGGCCGCGCATGATGCGATGGTTGAGGTTTCGGGTGTGTTGAACACCATTTCCGTTGGCCTGTTTAAAATTGCAAATGATATTCGCCTGCTTGGCTCTGGCCCGCGCTCTGGTTTGGGTGAATTGTCTTTGCCTGAAAATGAACCGGGTTCTTCTATCATGCCGGGAAAAGTGAACCCAACGCAGGTTGAGGCTTTGACAATGGTTTGTTGTCAGGTGATGGGTAATCATACAACGGTGACGATTGCCGGTTCGCAAGGGCATTTTGAATTGAATGTTTATAAGCCTGTGATGGTTTATAATGTGCTGCAATCTATTCGATTGCTGGCTGATGCTTCGGTTAGCTTCACTGATAATTGTGTGGTGGGGATTGTCGCCAATAAAAAACAAATTGCGACATTGATGGAACGCTCATTAATGCTGGTGACGGCATTGGCGCCAAAAATTGGCTATGACAACGCCACGAAAATTGCCAAGACGGCCCACAAAAATGGCACGACCCTGCGTGAAGAAGCTGTTGGTTTGGGCTTTGTAACGGAAAAAGAATTTGATGAGATTGTTCGACCGCAAGATATGGTCGGGCCTTCTTAAATCAGGTTTTGAAAGGTATTTCATGACTGGAAAAATCATCAATCTGCGACAAGCCCGTAAGCAAAAAAAGCGGGCGGATAAAGAAACTAA
>JALWJW010000005.1 GCA_026996935.1 Hyphomicrobiales bacterium | reverse complement strand
ATCTTGGTGCCGCCAAGGTCTATGCCAATTTTAACGCGTTTTTCCAATGTCATCTCTTTAAAAGCTGATTCAAAATATGATCTTTAATCCTTAACCAGCTTCGGGTTTTAAAGTGTTTAAACCCCACATCAGGTGCATGTTTAGCAAACCGCTGATCATGGGCAAAGTGTATCAGATTTGCCTTTGGACACGATTGAGCAACCGATGTCAGATATTGAGGGATGTCATCAATGAAAAACAACGGGGCCTTTAAAGATCTGGTCAACTCTTCAACAGCAGGGCCTTTTCCGCCCTCATTGGTGATAAGTGGAAAGGTTAGCCCAATATTGCCCATATTGATCAAACGGTCTTCATAGGCTTCATGAGGCAAATTTGAAAGCATCACTATTTGTAAATCTTTACTGAGTTGGTTCAACGTCTCAACAGCCCCGTCAATCGGCTTTAATGAACGGGTTTTCTGTCTAAAAAAATTTGTTAAAATATTGCCAACGCACTCACTGGAAACAGGTTCATTGTTGGTACGTGATTTAATGTTGCCATTTAAAGCGAAACTGGCCGGATCAAGCCAAAGGTTTTGTTCTGCCAGATAGTTTTCCAATCCTTCAATGAAACGAACCACCACTTCGTCAACATCACACACCAGCAAGGGGGCCTGCGGGTCTATCGTCAGTTTTGCAATTTGTGACCGGGTTTTGGGTGAAGGCATTTACAACTCGCTTAAAAAGTGTTGGGCACGAATGGCATCTTCAGGCGTGCAATCAGCAGATTGGCAAAAAGCCAACAGCATCGAATCATCACTAAGTAAAAAGGTCAAAACTGATGCCAGAAAGTCTGGCGAATTAACCATTTCAGGAATGTCATTAAAATCAATGCCTGTCATTTCCGCAAACTTGGCAAAGTATTCTTGCTCACCTGCAAGAAAACCAAATGCAGAAACCGCCAAAATCTCGCCATCTTGTGCCGATTTGATGGTGTCACGTCGAGAAGTTTTAAGTTTATTAACCACGTATGCTGCCCTTGAAAAGAATTAATCCGTATTAAGCTGTTAGTTACCGTTTGTCGTCACAATGCAGAAAATACAACCAATTGAATATCTAAGTTACTATGCCTGGGTATTT
This sequence comes from Hyphomicrobiales bacterium, assembly GCA_026996935.1. Lineage (GTDB taxonomy): Bacteria > Pseudomonadota > Alphaproteobacteria > Rhizobiales > Aestuariivirgaceae > JALWJW01. The sequence continues at coordinate 7,305 of JALWJW010000005.1, read as the reverse complement.
GATCAAATCAAGGTGGATCAAGCAAGTGCAACAAGGTGAAGTGTATCAGATGGGAAGTAATGATACGCCAAATGTTGGCGTAGAACCTCAAAAAAAGGTTCTGATTGTAGAAGACAATGAATTGAACATGAAATTGTTCAGTGATTTGCTTGAAGCACAAGGTTATGCCGTGCTTCAAACGCGTGATGGACTGTCCGCACTCGATATTGCCCGACAGAACATGCCCGATCTCATCTTAATGGACATTCAGTTGCCCGAAGTTTCAGGAATTGAAGTAACCAAGTGGCTTAAAGAAGATGACGAACTAAGCCATATTCCTGTTGTTGCTGTAACCGCTTTCGCAATGAAGGGCGATGAGGCTAAAATTCGCGAAGGTGGTTGTGAAGCCTATATTTCAAAACCAATTTCAGTTGTAGGTTTTCTTCAAACGATTGACGGGTTTTTGAAAGTAGAAAAATGACAGCACGCGTTCTCGTCGTCGATGACTTGCTAGCAAATGTAAGATTGCTTGAAGCAAAACTTACTGCTGAGTATTTTGATGTAAGCACAGCTATGAATGGTATTGATGCCTTGGAGATCATCCAACGTGTTAATCCTGATATTGTACTGCTAGACGTGATGATGCCTGGTATGGATGGCATTGAAGTTTGCCGTCGCATAAAGTCAAATCCAAAAACGCATCACATTCCGGTTATAATGGTAACCGCATTAGATCAGATTGAAGATCGAGTGAGGGGGCTGGAAGCTGGTGCTGATGATTTTTTAACCAAACCTGTTAATGACATGGCCTTGTTCAGTCGCGTTAAAAGTCTGGCTCGCTTGAAAATGCTTACCGATGAGCTGATGTCGCGTTCAATTGCCGGACCGGATGGAAGCACCCAAAGATTCGATCTAAACACCCCGGTTGCACCATCCAATGTATTGGTGGTTGATGATCGCGGTACTCTGTTTGAACGTATTTCAAACAGTATTTCAAATCCACATACGGTCAAAAGGGTGTCGAACCCGCAACAAACTGTTTTTGATGCATCTGAAAATGATGTTGATTTGGTGATTATAGATCTAGATATGGAAGATTTCGATGGTTTGCGCATTTGTTCTCAGTTGAGATCTCTGGAGCGCACCAGACAAATTCCAATTCTGGCGATTGTCGACCCGGATGATAATCGCAAAATGTTGCGCGCCCTTGAAATGGGTGTAAATGACTATCTATCTCGCCCTGTTGATAAACAGGAACTGGCCGCGCGGGTAGAAACCCAATTGCGCCGCTGGCAATATTCACAAAAACTGCGCACCCATGTGAAACAATCAATGGAGTTGGCAATTGCCGATCCGCTGACCGGCTTGTTTAACCGTCGTTACATGCAATCGCAAATGAAAACCCTGGTTGATAACGCTGAAAACCGCGGTAAATCACTGTCGATTCTTACATTGGATGTCGATTTCTTTAAACCGGTAAACGATAAATATGGTCATGATGCGGGCGATTCGGTTCTGGTGGAGTTAACAGACCGCATAAAGAAAAATATTCGAAAACTCGATATGGCCTGCCGCATTGGTGGCGAAGAGTTTGTGGTAATCCTGCCAGACACAGATGCACATATTGCTGAAAAAGTGGCAGAACGGTTGAGAAGGGCAATCAGCTCGAAAGCCTTTGCTGTGCCAAACCAGAACAAGAAAATTGAAATCACAATTTCAATTGGCCTGGCGACCTTCCAGGGACCGAATGATTCTCAGGATAAACTTTATAAACGTGCCGATGAAGCGCTTTACGAAGCCAAGGCAAATGGCCGAAATCAGGTTGTTTCGCACGCAGCTTAATATCAAAACAATCAAAAACATATATAAAGAGCAATTATTTCCAACCTGAAACAGAATTGGCACGGTGATTGCAGTTTATGAACTTGAAAACACATTCAGGTTCATTTTGATACTGTGCGGCTTAAGCCTTGCTCAAATTGAACCAATTTTTTACCCCGCGGTGCTTCAGGTCCGCCGCATCTCCTGATGCCCATGGGGTCGGCCGGTTCGGATGGTTTGAGAGGCCTCCTCAACAATCATTCCGGGCCGGCACCTTTTCGAATTAGTTTTGCATTATTCTTGGTAAGTTTGTCTCTGGTGCTATGCCCTCGTGCATCACCTTATCACGCAACGGCTTGATTTTATCAACCAGCTTTAAGCCGATGGCGCGTAAATCATGAATAGCAGGCATATCAGACAATAAAGTTCTATTCATAAGATCAATGGCTTTTTGGCGAGGCCAAACATCTCGACGGCGCGCCGTGTCATATTTTTCCAAAACACTGTCTGATCCAATGTCTTCATTAAAGGCCAGTGCATCACCAATAAGCTCTGCTGCCATTGCCCCATCTCTTAAAGACATATTCAAGCCCTGCGCCCCGATGGGGGGGACAACGTGAGCAGCTTCACCAATGAGGAAAACCCGGTTCTTGCCATATGTCATTGCGTTCATGCCTTCCATCGGGAAAGCCTTGCGATCTGTCACATCTGAAATAACACCAAGACTGCCATGTAATTCGCGTTGAATTTCAGTAGCAAAAGCATCATCATCAAGGCTCATCAGATGGTCTTTTCGTTCTGGGCGCACCATCCAAACCAGGCTGGAATGATTGTCTGGCATTGGTACCGTGGTAATCGGCCCATCCTGTTTATGACATTCTGTCGACATATCATGATGCGGGCCGGAATGTTTAAACACAGCCCCAATGGCAAATTGGTCGTATGACCATTTGGCAACGGCAATACCGGCTGATTTCCGTAAATTGGAATTGCGTCCATCCGCTGCAATAACTGCTTTTGCAATGAACTTCCCGTGTTTTTTGGTGTTGACGTGAATTTCATCGCCTCTGGATGGGCAACTCAATGCCTCATCAGTGATAAATTCAACGCCCAATGATCTGGCCTTATCCAACAAGGCAAGGGATAATTCGGGCAAAGGTACATTCCAGCCAAATGGTTCATTGCTTAATTCTTCACTGCTAAATGTAACGTCACTACCATCAAAACTATGGCCGCTATCATCAAGCAGGCGCAGCTTCAACAATGGGCTGGAACACTTTTCCAGTACATCTGGCCAAAGTTTAAGATGTTCCATAAGCCGCACTGAAGGTTGCATCATGGCAATGGTTCTTGGGTCTCTAAAACCTTTGGGTGCCTTTTTAGGAAAAAACGGGGAGATAATAGCGGTTTTCACCCCTTGCTCATTTAATAAGCACGCAGCCGAAAGTCCAGCAGGCCCACCACCGGCTACAATGACATCAAAATTTTTTTCTAAATCAGAATTTTGTTCCATAAGCTCTTATTGTCCTTTGATGATGGCAAGACTATAGACCAAATAGCCACATCAGTTTAGAGTTTTTGAACTTTGAGAAAAATTATTTGGAGATTGAGATGTCATATAACAATATTAAATTTGCTATAAAAGACAATGTAGCAACCTTGACTCTTAATCGACCGGAAAAACTCAATAGCTTCACTGAGGAAATGCACGAAGAAATTAGAACAGTATTTTCACAGATTGAACAGGAAAACATACGTGCTTTGGTGATTACAGGAGAGGGACGTGCCTTTTGCGCAGGCCAAGACCTTGGCGACCGCGATATTGATCTAGACAAAGGTTTTGATGCTGGCGATAGCCTTGAGTACAATTATAACCCACTCATTCGAAAAATGCATGCGCTGCCAATTCCAATAATTTGTGCCGTAAATGGCGTGGCGGCAGGTGCAGGGGCAAACCTGGCTTTGGCTTGCGATATTGTTGTTGCCGCACGATCAGCAAAATTTATTCAGGCATTTGCAAAAATTGGCTTGATTCCAGATGCAGGCGGCACATGGTCACTGCCGCGCAAAGTAGGGTTGGCGCGCGCTATGGGGCTGGCGATGCTGGCGGAACCTTTAACCGCGGAAAAAGCCTGTGAGTGGGGGCTGATCTGGCAGGTTGTTGATGATGATAAGCTTGAACAAAACGTCGCAGAAATGGCGACCCATCTGGCCAGTCAACCAACAATTGCCCTTGCCAATATTAAAACCGCATTGCGCGCATCGGCTTCAAACTCAATGTCTGACCAGCTAGACCTTGAACGTGACCTGCAATCAGCCTCGGCAAGAACCCAGGATTTCCTTGAAGGGGTTTCTGCTTTCATGGAAAAAAGAAAACCAACCTTCATAGGAAAATAGAACTGTTTATTAAATCATCACTTCAGGAAAAGCGGATTTTGTGTAGATGATTTATTGGTGTCAAAAAAGTGAACTGGCCGCAGTGTAAATCCAAACCACATCGTCGGCATAATTTCAAAGTCTTCAGGCCGTGGGATGTGGTGGAAACCTGTTGTATACCAAAGCACGATATCCTCATTATCGATGCTTTCACGGTCACCAACAAATTCTGGCAGTCCTTTATCCACTTTTGACAGGTTTGGATAATCCCCAGCCGCCCAAAGCTCGTTTGGCTTATATTTGGTCATCCAAAGCGGGCTGGACGAAAATTGTGCTCGTGATTGTGAATTATCATCTGGTGGCATTAAACTTTGAACCGTGTGCCAGGGCATGAGCTGATAACTGGGATTGAATTTTAAAATCGGGGTCTTTTTGTTGCGATTTTCCACCCGCCAAACTTCACCATCATTACTTGGTATACATGCCGTAATTGGGCTTTCTGTTTTCTGCATCAGTGTTTTTAAACGCCAAATTCCTTTACGCCAACTGGTCTTTGGCGCTGGAGTGCGTTCAAAAAAATCACGAACAAAATTATTTTTTGTGCCGTCAATATCCAGATCAATTCGGTAATTTATATAGTGATCGTGATAAGGCGCAACGGTGTAGGGGGCAACAAGTTCACCGTATCGCGTTTCTTTTTTCGCCGTGGGTGATTCCATGTTTTTGGCTTTGGCTGATTTTGTCGCCACAAAGCCGGAAGCTCCAACCCTAACATTAATATTCCCGCGTGCTTGAAAAATATAGTCTGAAATATAGTCATAATTACCAATAGTTGGAGCCATACGAACCACCAGTTCAATTTCAGGAACACCAATTACATCTTTTTTGGATACATCCCAATGCCGCCAGGCTGGGTCACCAACGGAGCGTTCAAAAATGCACATGGCAGAAGGTGCTTTATAAACCCGCCCCGTATCTCCTGGAAACAGCAGATCAACAAAATAGGCACTCTTGGGGCAATCTACACCAGGTTTTAAAGATGAAACCAGATACCCCAAGCCAAACTCACCTGCATCAAGATAGGTGCGCATTTGCCATGTTGGATCAGGGTCCATATAAGGTACGAACATTTCAGAAATATTCATCTGATAAGCAATCAATCGTTTTTTGCCATTGTCGTTAAACTTAACCAAAGACATGATAGCACCGGCGCGACGATCGGCGCGAATATGAAATGACCAATTGCGCCATTCCACTTCAACAGCACCTTTGATCTTGATGTTGGAGCCTTCCGATGCTGATTGAACAATTGGATATAACGGGGGGTCCAGTTTTGGGTTTTTACCAAATCCGTCGGGTGCCTTTGCCAGTGGAACAATTTCGCCGGTATCAATCACATCAACCACTTTTCCTGCATTGGTATCCACGACAGCTAAAACCCCTTCAATCTCGCGCGGCAAAGAAGGGTGAAGGTTGTCACGCGTATCATAGCAGGGAACTTTGAGTAATCGCCGTCCAGCATTTGGGTCTTTAGAAAAAAAACCGGCTGAAAATGGTGTGCATATAATACCTTTGTCAGAAGTAATGCCACGTTTTTTCATTGCCGCTTTCCAGCGAGGATCAGCGAATGTCAGATCACGAGCCAAATCCCATTCTTTCTGCAAGATCGCCGGTTCTGCACCTTCGATGAATTTGTGAGAAATAATCTTACTGCCTGTAAGGTCAACCACGGTCTCATAAGTTTTATTTTTCACCCGGGACACAACAAAAGCCTTACGGGTAAACGGCTGACCAGGTTTCCATTTAAGAATTATAGCCTTTGGAGCTTCAAGCAGGGTGATTGTTGGGTAAAGGCTCGATTCATCGACATAGCCAGCTTTTGTTAATAAAGAAACAGCAAGTTCGACCTCATTGGGCGTTAAAGCATCCATCGGATGGGTTGCAACAAAACCATCTGGCTCCACAGGTGTTTTATCGGCAAAGGATTGATCCATATAACCTTGCGCCAATAGTGCAGGGCTTGTGAACAAGCTAACGGCAATAACAGCGCCAATTGAAAAACAACGAGAAAATATCCGCATATAAAGCTCCAGATGAGATCAAAATTGATTCTTTATTAGCTTGTATGCTGACGATTGTTGTCGATAACGTCAATGTGGCACATCAAAGCCTAATTAAATTTAATGTTTGGGCAAAATTTCATTGCACGAACCTGTCACTAGTTTATAAGAACACAAGTTCGTTATATAGAACAAGTCAGGGAGTTTCTTATGTATAGCGGAGATGTGAGCCCGAGAGAGGCTTATACAGCTTTATTAGAACAGAAAAACAGTGTGCTGGTTGATGTCAGAACACCAGGGGAATGGTCTTATGTTGGTATTCCTGCTATTGATGGGCTTATTCGTGTTTCCTGGCCACCCACACCAGATGCGCCAAATTTTGTTGAAAATTTCAATGTATTTGGCATACCAAAAGACACTCATATTTACATAATTTGCCGATCAGGCGTTCGCTCCATCGGCGCGGCCCATGAATTAACCGCAGCAGGATATAAAAATTGTTATAACGTTACAGAAGGTTTTGAAGGTGATCGCGATGATATGGGGCATCGCGGCAAAATTGCCGGCTGGAAAGTTGCCGGGCTTCCCTGGATACAAAGTTAGAAAATAGGTTAGAAAAACATGGCAGATAATTGGGGTGATTCAACAAAGCTCGTACGTGGCGGACTTAACCGTTCTCAACACGGGGAAACCGCAGAAGCGTTATATTTAACATCAGGGTTTTGTTATGATAGCGCAGAAACTGCAGAAGCACGTTTTAACGGTGATGACGAAGGCTTTGTCTATGGCCGCTATGGTAATCCGACAGTTGAAATGTTTGAAGAACGGTTGCGTTTGCTGGAAGGGTCTGAATCCTGTTACGGCACAGCCAGCGGCATGGCAGCGGTTTGGGGCGCACTATCCAGTCACCTTAGAGCAGGCGATCATATTGTTGCGGCTAAAGCGTTGTTCGGATCGTGTTATCAAATTATCACCAATATTCTTCCGCGTTTTGGCGTTGATTTCACATTGGTTGATGGCACAGACCTTTCCGCGTGGCAGGCTGCCGTTAAACCAAACACCAAGGCAT
>JALWJW010000004.1 GCA_026996935.1 Hyphomicrobiales bacterium | reverse complement strand
GCTTTTATCGCTCGATAGATTTCGAATCTGTTTCACCAGATAAAGCAACACATTTAGACCTGACAGGCGGTGAACCGCTTTTTGATCCCAAAGTAGTTTATAAATAAAACCATTTATAAAGAGCTTACTTTTTTGTGCGCCAAAGCTTCAACAACATGCTTTGTGAGTTTTCAGCAGGATCAAAAAACCCAAACAGAATAAACCCTGCAAAAAAACCGCCCAAATGAGCATCCCAGGCAATACTGGACACAGATCCGCCTGCCCCAAACCCGGTAACACCAAAGATGATGTTGAGTATCATCCAGATAAACACAAACATCATCGCTGATTTATTTTTAATAATTTTGCTCAAAGGTAGTAATTTGACATCGCTGAATTCAGGCCGACTCAAATTAGATAAGCCCCCCTCAACCGAATACATCAATCGCACAGCGCCACCCATCATTCCTGAAATGGCACCCGATGCACCAATGAGGAAGGTGAAAGATTCAAAATGGACAAAATAATAAGCCAAAGCGCCAAAACCGGCTGTATAAACTGAAAACATCAAAAACCGCGCTGCATTCAATCGCCGGGCAACAACTGTTCCAAAAACGACCATCCAGATACTGTTAAACCCAAGATGCTCCCAATCACCATGGATCAACGCATGGGTGAAAAATGTCCAAATATCAGCAAAAACCCCGCCGGGAAACTGCAACCCTACCATGCCAGGTGGTGGTGACAGTCGAGCCGGAGAAAAGGCAAAGTTCAAAATAAGCCAGTCATCCCACTCTTTGGTTGCAAACGTACGAAACAATTGCACGAGGACAAAGCACAAGAACATATAAATAATAACTTTTGGAATGTTGAAAATTGGCGGATTTTCGGGGGCTTTCCCATACTCATCCGAAAAATCATCTGTACTCAAATCATTTGACCTTAAAAACTGGCATACGCCCTGCAACAATAAACACCAAAGTACAAGATTGGCACACTCAAGCAACAAAGAACTTCTTTATGGAACTAATTTACGACAATAAACCAGCAAAAACTGTCCCAAGTGACATTATGCATCCAACTAGTCGCAGTCTATTTCGTTTTTGGGAAGGATCGCGCGGGGAACTACCCGCAGCAAAAAAACAGCAGCTTAATCTAAAGAAAGTTGCTTCAATATTGCCCAGCCTGTGTATTCTTGAACGGAACCCGTTAAAACAGACCTATAAATGGCGTTTAGCAGGAACGGCAATCAACAAATTATGGGGCCACGAAGTTACCGGCCAGGAACTGTTCACCAACTGGCAGGACTTTGAACGTCAAACAATCGCCAACGGCCTTGATATGGTCATTGCCACAATGCAACCATGCGTCGTTCGCTTTAAAGCAACAAATACGCTAGGCGGCGAAATTGGCATTGAGTTTTTGGCATTACCTATTCAAGATGAAAAATCAGGAGCCATACAAATCCTGGGCGCTGTTGTCCCTTTCCGTGCCCCAGACTGGTTAGGCACAACCAAACTGATTCAATTTGAAATTTCCACCATACGCAAAATTTGGACAGATAGCCTGCCTTCAAAACATCAGCAGACCACCCCTGCTGATTATAAACGGAGTCAAAACAACACTTCACCATTTCTTAAAGTTATAAATGGTGGCTTAAACTAAAAAAGCATCACAATCATTGAAACTTCCAGCATTGGATTAACCATCCGTTCACACCAACAAACTACACTTAGATACGTTCAGCTTAAAACCTGAACACCTGCCTTTTGGGGTTTTTAAATGGCGGCTTTTTTCTAAGTGGGAATAACACGTGAATACGACAGCACACGCAACACAGCAAAACATTGCATCAGCTCAAACTGAAAACAAAGAAGTTTTGTTTGGCCGGCTAATGCTACCTGATCAAAGCGAACATCCATTTCAAATTTCACAAATTTCGGTAGATGGTGCAACACTGCTAACCCAGGTCAGCGTACCTAACGACATTAAAGTCGTTGCCTATATCGATGAAATTGGCCGTGTTGAAGGCCGTGTTATTGCTCAATTTAACGGTGGAATTGCCCTTGAATTCATTACTAATGAATCTCGTCGTAAACGCCTAGAAGACAAATTGGCCTATCTTGGCGACAATGATCGCAAAACCGCAAACCAACGTCGCCATGCCCGTTTTGAGCCTAAGGATAACAAGTCACATATCACCATGCCCGATGGCCGCATCTATAAATGTGAAGTCATCGACATCTCTTTAAGTGGTGCCGCCCTTAAAACCGATATCATGCCAAATTTGGGCACCTATGTTATGCTCGGTAAAATGCGTGGCCGCGTTGTTCGCTATGTTGAAGGCGGTATTGCCCTTGAGTTTTCTCAAGCATTGACCCAGTCATCCCTTTCGGGCCAACTATAAACCAAAACAAACCACACCACACAAACAAAATAAGCCAATAATGCTTTTGGATTGTCAAAAATTTGTGGTTAATAATTTGATACAATAACGTCTAAAACTTGCCCACCTAACTGAACCGAATTTCAAGTCGTGGTGTGTATAGTCATTCTCATAACAACGGGAATGGGGACGTCATGTCAAAATCAAAAAAGCAAAAAATGCTATTTGGCACTATCGCAGCAATGTTGGTAGCAGCCACAATGACCACACAATCAGCACAAGCTGCCAAGGTAAATTACGATGTAACTGAAACATCAATCTTTACACCAACCTATGGTAAAGCCTTGCCACCAATTGGCTATGTCAACTTTTGTTCACGCAATGCAAATGAATGTCGCAGCTTAGGTGGAACAACAAAAAAAGTTGTTCTGACCGAGCAAAACTGGAAAATCATGCATGAAGTCAACAACTATTCAAACAAAACGGTAAAACCGGTAACCGACAGTGAACTCTATAATTCGCCAGAATACTGGACCTACCCACAACAAAACGCCGGCGATTGCGAAGACTACGTCTTGCAAAAAAAGCGCTACCTTGAGGGCTTGGGTTTTCCTGCTGAAACACTTTTAATCACCGTTGTCCTTGATACAAAAGGCCTTGGTCACGCCGTTTTAACCGTACGCACAGACCGCGGTGATTTTATTTTAGACAATATGCGCAATGATATACGCAATTGGCGCAACACTGGATACACCTATATCAAACGCCAATCGCAACACAACCCGCAAATTTGGACCGCACTCACCAATAGAGGCACAACCGTCTCGCGCACAACTGTTGCTGGTCAAAAATAAGTCAAACACCAGATTGCCCGGTCGGCGTCCCTCCCCATCCCCCCACCAGACCGGGTTAATAGAGCCGATTCAAGTCCCACCTTGGATCGGCTCGACTATTTTTAGGAAGGCACAAACGTAAAAGCCTATTTATCGATGCGAACAAGCCCCTGCTTAAAGCGGCGATGATTAGCCACATAAATATCGGCTGATTTCTTCAACATTTTAGCCTGATCCGGTCCAAGCGTTTTTATCACCCGTCCAGGCATACCAACCACTAGGCTGTTATCTGGAATCTCTTTTCCTTCAGGAATAAGGCAGTGCGCCCCGACCACGCAGTTCTGGCCGATTTTCGCACCATTTAGCACCGTTGCCCCCATGCCGATAAGCGTACCATTGCCAATCGTACAGCCATGCAATGCCGCCTGATGACCAATCGTAACATCATCACCAATACTCAACGGATAGCCAATATCAGTATGACAAACGGCTAAGTCTTGAACATTGCTGTTCTCGCCCACCGTAATCGTGTCATTATCACCACGCAAAACTGCCCCAAACCAAACAGATGACGCCGACTTTAAAACAACATTGCCAATCACACTGGCACAGTCAGCCACCCAATAGTCATCATTCTCAGGTATTGTCGGCGCAAGGCCATCAAGCGAATATAGCGCCATCGTTTTTCCTCTCCATAAGGCTTAAACCCATAAATATACAGACGATATTACGACGACCCCTTGAAAAAAACTACACATTATTGCCCCCGCAATAGCGCCCCACCCAAAAACCACAGAACGCCCCGCCAAAAGCTGCCTGACACCCAGCTTCAACAATAACAACGGAGTAGAAAACACCACGACAAGCACTTCAAAAGGCGCGAAAAATCCCGTTTTCAGCAACAATGTAAACGAAACCTCACGCCCGCCAATCAATGGCCAAATGCTTGAAATAAACCCGGCAAACACAAACCCCGTCAATAAGGCAAATAAATACGCAACGCCCATACAAACCCACACAAAATAAAATCAACGCACAATTTGCGCCAAAGTCCCACTATATCATCATCGATAAGTGTTCTAGAATGAACACAAATCTCCGCCCTATGATAAAAGCAGCAAGATCTATACCACAATGCACCCACATCGCAAAAGGGCCACAAGGCCCCCAATGGCCCCGTCAATCAAAGAACGATCAGTTACCGCCATTGTTTTGGTTTTTATGATTGGCCTGTTTGCAACCGCTGGCGGCATTATGGCATTTTATTTTCTAAAAAATCCTGATCTGCTGTTAGATGCCAAAGCGGATAAAGCATCCCTTATGGCAAAACAAATCATAAATGTTCCAAGCGGACAGTTTTCAATACAAAACTATCTGATCAGAGAAGTTCAACACACACCGCTGCGCAAGGTCGTGAAAATTTCTTTAAATATTCCAATGAGTTGGACACCGAAAAACAACCCAAAGCGTTTCAGACCAAACAGTGATTTAGAAGACTGGATCCTAGCTGACATTGAGAAAAGAAACGACACTTTAGCGCTGAAACAATGGCTCGATAAAATTTACCGGCTCTATATATCAGGGCCAGCCATCTCTCATAATTCTGGCTTGTTACGATATAAATTCAAAGTAGATTCCCCTTATGAAACAATCGAACTATTCACAGACAGCCTGCAAAACCCGTCATTTTTCATAAAATGTGAACTTGAAAGCTCCAGCCTTGGCGCACGATTATGCGAACGGTCAAGCCTGATCACGCCAAACATTCAAATTCGCTACAGGTTCGCCCGACTTCAATTAAAGCACTGGCGTGAAATCCATCAAACGATCAAAAGTTTCGTAAAATCAAGCTTTCGCCCTGCCCGATAAAAGCCTTGGTTTGAAAAAACCAAAGTAAGCCTTATCTAAAAGCAGCAGCGTTTAAATCACTCATCTTCCAGATCAAAATCCAGAATCGCCATTTGGAATGAATAGGACAAATCATCTTCGTCCTCGTCATCGCGATAAATCACCCCAATAAATTCCTCGCCAATATAAACTTCGCAAGAATCATTTTTCTGCGGGCGGCGTTTGGCTTCAATTGTGGCCAATTGAAATTTGCGACGTAAAAACGCGGTTAGTTGGGTAATTTCTTCAGTTTTCACAAGAATGCCTCAAAGTTCAAAGTTTGAATAATCCCCCACCGTCTAACCTGCAAAACGCGCCGCGACAAGTGATTTTCACTGCTTTTACCAAATCAGGTAATAAGAAACCAGAATAAAGATGATAGAAATAATCTATTCATCATCCTCTGAGAATTTCTGGTCCATGGTTTTTGCAGGTTCTGAGCATCCTGCATAACCCACAACTTTGGCAGGTACACCAGCAACCGTTCGGTTTTTCGGCACGTCCATCAACACCACAGAGCCAGCCGCAACACGCGAGCAACTACCAATTTTGATATTGCCAAGCACACTGGCCCCTGCCCCAATCAGCACACCATTGCCGATTTTGGGATGCCGGTCACCATGGTCTTTGCCTGTACCGCCAAGCGTTACCGAATGCAGCATAGAAACATCATCGCCGACCACTGCTGTTTCACCAATCACAATGGAATGCGCATGATCAATCATAATACCCTTACCAATGCGCGCCGCAGGGTGAATATCGATATTGAACAAGGCTGAAGAACGGCTTTGCAGATGCAGGGCAAAGTCTGTCCGTCCCATTTTCCACAACTGGTGGGCAAGGCGATAAATCTGCAACCCCATAAAACCTTTATGATATAAAAACGGATCAATATAGCGATCACATGCGGGGTCACGTTCAAAGGTGGCCAATACATCAGCGCGCGCCGCTTCATTGATTTCCGCATTGGCTTCCTGTGCATCACCCAGCGCCTGTTCAACCAGATCATTTGAAATATCAGTATTGCCAATACGCCGCGCTAAACGATGGCGCAATGCATCATCAAATTTTTCATGGTTCAACACCGCCCCAAAAACAAACCCGCCCAAAGACGGGTCCTGCTCAGCAATTGCTTCTGCTTCAGTACGAATTCGCGACCAAACAGGGTCCACTAATTTCAGTTTTGGGGCTTTCGAGGGGCTATTGGCCATTATTTTTATCTAACCTACCAAATATTTGTCTGTCTTGATCTAATATCGTCACTATATCATGTATTGAGTAAATATGGAGTATGCAGAGACAAATTGAAGGTATAATCATACTTTTCTTGCTAACTTTTTTGTGAAGCCAACGAAATGAACGAATTTTCTCCCGTAAAAACCATCTCTGCTTACCAACAAGGCAGCGTTGGCCACATCATTATTCAGCGACCTGAAAGTAAAAATGCCATATCGCAAGAAATGTGGGAAGCATTTCCCCAAATCATCGCCGCATTGAATGACCTTGGCGAAATTCGTTCCATTGTCATTTCTGGCCAGGGCGATGAAAGCTTTTCCGCTGGTGCTGATATTTCCGAATTTGCCATTGTTAGAGCCAACATTAAAACCGCCGCCCACTACGAAGACTTAAACGTCAAAGCCTTTCAAGCCATTGCTAACTCTCCCAAACCAACCATTGCCAAAATTGCCGGCATTTGCATGGGCGGTGGATTGGCACTGGCGCTGGCATGCGACATACGCATTGCCGCTGATAATGCCGTCTTTGCCCTACCGCCTGCAAAACTTGGCCTTGCCTATCCAATCGAAGGTATCCGTCAATTGCTCGCAGCAGTCGCCCCCTCCATTGCCAAAGAAATGATCTTCACCGCCAAACGGCTCAACGTGTTAGAGGCCTCGCGCAATGGCCTCGTCAATCAGGTCACCACCATCGACCAGCTTGATGAAACCGTTGCCGACCTGTGCAACACCATTGCCCAAAACGCCCCGCTAACCATTTCCGCCTCAAAACAAATGATTGATGAGCTGCACAACAACCCTGAAAACCCTGACTTAACGAAATTGCAAAACTGGTCCGATGTCTGTTTCAACAGCGATGATTATACAGAAGGTCAAAAGGCGTTCTTAGAAAAGCGCAAACCCGTTTTCAAAGGAAAATAACATGGCGGCATCCATAAACACAATATTGGTTATCAATGCAGGGTCTTCCAGCATAAAATTTGCTCTTTATGACCAAACCAATTTGGCGGTTTTGTTGCAAGGGGCGCTGGAATCAATAGGCAGCGATGCCCGGTTTTCAATTAAAGGCCAATGGGCAGACAAAATTCCACCCCAAAGCCAACCCAATCCAAAAGACAATCATCGCGCTCTTGTTGGTTGGTTGCTCAAACTATTCACCCAAAACCTACCCAACAGCACCATCATCGCAGCGGGCCATCGCGTGGTTCACGGCGGGGCTGATTTCACACAACCTGCCCTGCTCACTGCCAAGGTCATTGAACAATTAGATGCCCTCACCCCACTGGCACCCGGTCATCAACCGCACAACTTAGCCGCCATTGATGCAGTGGCCCAAATCTGGCCCGACATCCCACAAATTGCCTGTTTTGACACTGCCTTTCACCGCACCCAATCTAAAACCGCGCAAATGTTTGCCCTGCCCTATAAGCTAACCGACGAAGGCATCGTTCGCTATGGTTTCCACGGGCTTTCATATCAATATATCTGCGATCAACTGCCAATGGTTCTGGGTTCTGGGCAGGCAAATGCCAAAACCGTTATCGCCCACCTTGGCCACGGGGCTTCCATGTGCGCGGTTCAAAACCTTAAATCTGTCACCACCACCATGGGCTTTACCGCCCTTGACGGCTTGGTTATGGGCAAACGATGCGGCGATATTGATCCAGGCGTTTTGCTGTATTTATGCCAGCAAAAAGGCATGAGCCCTGCGCAAGTAGACACCATGCTAAATACGCAGTCTGGCCTTTTAGGCGTGTCGGGCATTTCCAGCGATATGCGTGACTTATTGGGCAACGAAGACAAACGTGCCAAACAAGCCGTTGAGCTTTTCGTCTATCGCATCAACCAGCAATTGGGCAACATGGTCGCCAGCTTAGGCGGAATTGAAACACTGGTCTTTACCGCAGGCATCGGCACCCATTCAGCCCCAATCAGACAAATGGTTTGTCAACTGGCAAGCTGGCTGGTCATTGAGATTGATGAAAAAGCAAACACCGCTGGCAAAACCATCATCTCCACCCCGAACTCGAAAGTCCAAGTATTGGTTATTCCCACCGATGAGGAATTTGTCATCGCATCAGCCACGAAAAAAGCCTCGGCCACGCAA
>JALWJW010000003.1 GCA_026996935.1 Hyphomicrobiales bacterium | reverse complement strand
TTGTAAATCTGCCCATTGTTTGATATCAAAATCTAAAATGGCAAGGCCTGCGGATGGGTATTTCTGGTTCATTAAAGCGCGCGCCGCGTTGTTGCCAGTGCCGGTTAATTCAAACGCTAATTCCTCCATAGTGGGATTGTGGGCAATTACCATAAGGGGGGAATGTTTTTCGCCTTTGTTGCGGATGATATTGAGCATCGATTGATAGCCGGAAAAATTATAAAGCTCATCGAGAATTTGAATTTGGGGTTTGCTTTCAAATTGAGCAAGGGCCAGTTCAGCGGTTTGTCTGGCGCGGGTGGCGCTGGAAATCAGAACCAGTTCAGGCTCGGTTTTTCTATTGGCAATGTATTTGCCCATTTTGGGGGCTGCCTTTAAGCCGCGCTGGTTTAAGGGGCGTTCAAAGTCTGTTTGAGACGCGTCATTCCACGCTGATTTTGCGTGTCTGAGCAAAAGTAATCGAAGCATAATTTCATTTCAATATTAGGGCCAGCGGTAGAGGCAAAGTTAGGATCCAGACCCAAAATGACTCTTATTAAGTATGGTTTTAGCAAAATTTGCCTGATTTGGGAAATAGCACATACATATTTTATTGCTAAGGTTTTGACTCTGGTGTGTGTCGCGTTAAATTGAATTTATTAAATATGACACGCCCTAATTAAGGCGGCGTTGCTTAAGGGGGAGCCGTAGGCAGCGTAATTAAACAAGATAGTCAATACTCTTAAATGGCCTTTTTCTCTTTGTTTGCGGCACGGCAGGCAATGATGTTGGATGATTTAGACGGTTTGCAAGAAATACCTGAGCAATCAGGTTGAGGCTGGGTGAGGTGCTGGAGCAAATATGCTTTGGCACCTTTTCTTTGGAAAAATTTGCGACATTTTGGTTGGCATGAAAAAAGTGACTTGCGGTTTTTTGTAGTAGGTTTAGCATTAAGACAACTTGCTCTAAAGAAAATACAAGCCCATTGATAAGGTTTTGTGGGAGATATAAAATGCCAAAATTATTCAAGTTTATGCTTAAAAATATTGCCATCGGTATCGCTGTTGGTTGGTCCTTTGTGGCAGCGTTGCTTTATTTTGATGTGGGTGGGTTTGGCACGCTTGTGTTGAATTCATCGATGAAATGGGTTGCATTATCAATGTTGGCATTGTTCTTTGCTGTAACATTTGGTTCTGCTGCGGTGGCCTCGGCGGTTTTGTTGGGCCATGATTTTACTGATGATGAAAGTGGCGATGATTCATATTTGCCAGAGCGGGTGTTTGAGCCGGACTTACAGCCTTCTTTGATACCAATTAAGAACCGTCGTTAAAAAACCTGCAGATAAGGTTCGTTTCAAATAGCAAAGCCCGCAGGTTGAAATGCGGGCTTTGTTTTTTATTTGCCAATGTCATTCATATCAAACGGTACTGTTTGATAGATTTGATTTATCCAGTTCCCTAAGAACAAATGCGCATGGCTTCGCCAATGGTTGCGCGGTTGTTGGTTTGGATCATCATTGGGGAAATAATTGGCAGGGATGGTGATGGGTTTACCTGCATCACGATCACGCCAATATTCTTCAGCCAGTGAGTGGCTGTCATATTCTAAATGATTGAACATATAAAGCTGGCGGTGTTTGGGGTCATCAACAAGGCACAGGCCAGCTTCATCTGATTCCATTAAAACCTCTAAACCATCGTGACTAGACAGATCATCCCGGCGCACTTCGGTATGGCGAGAGACGGGGATTGAGAAATCATCGGAAAAGCCGCGCAAATATGGCGATGCGGGATTTAAATTGTTATGACGGAACACGCCAAAGGCTTTTTGGTCCAGTTCGTGTTTTGGCACATCGCAAAAGTGCTTGATAGCAGCTTGCGCACCCCAGCAAATATTGAGGGTTGAATGGACATTGGTTTGTGTCCAATCAAAAACGGCACGAAGTTCATCCCAATAATCAACATCTGAAAACTCCAAGAGCTCGACAGGCGCACCGGTGACGATAAAACCATCAAATTTACGCTGCTTGATATCTTTAAAGTCCTCATAAAACGCCAGCATGTGGTCTTGAGCGGTGTTTTTTGAAACGTGACCGCTCATCTTAATCAAGGTAAGTTCAATTTGCAGCGGTGTTGCCCCGATGAGACGGGCCAATTGGGTTTCTGTGCGGATTTTATTGGGCATTAGGTTTAACAGCCCGATATGCAAGGTGCGGATGTCTTGACGTTTGGCGGTTCGTTCGCTCATCACCATTACGCCTTCTTTTTCAAGGGTGGCGCGGGCGGGGAGATTATCTGGAATTCTAATAGGCATTGAATTTACTTCTTAAATTGCATAACGCGCTTAGGCGTTGTCGATTGTGCGGGCGAGCAAAGATATGAAATCCTTGTCAGATTGAATAGCCGGCACGTCTTCCATATCAATAGTATAGCCGTGCTGGTCGGCAATGGCCTCATAGCGCGGCATTCGATCATGCAGTAATTGTTCAAAACCCCATCTGGCAAAAGCATCAGGGTTCACATCATCATCATTTGAAATATTGTTGATGTCTTTAAATTCCTGCCACTTACTATCAAGAAACTCTGGCAGGTAATACATTGGTTTTGGTGCCTGGACAAAGCGGTCAACCAGCATTTTGGTGTGTTGGCTTGAGCCTTTGATATAGACAATCATGGTGTTGTCGGTGATGGATTTTAGTACCTCATCGTTTGGGTTATTAAAATCAATAACTTCACAGACAGAGCCACCTGTATCGCAAAAGAAATGCTGATACTGATAAATATCGTGGGCGCGGTTGATGAAATGGCCAATGTCTTTAAGGGCAGCAATTTCGGCAACGCGGTGTTGGGCCTGGCGGCGTTTGTATTCATCAAAACTAATACCGTGCAACTCGGGGTTTCCCGGTTTTCCCAAATAAGTGGAAAGGGGGCTGAGATTATCAAAGGTGATATTTGATGAAATGTAGATGGAATCAGAACGCAATAATTCAGCCAAAAGGGGCACTTGCATGGCCTGGCGCTTGAAATTATCAACGATATGTTCGCCCATATATCGGGTGCCGATGCGGTAATCGACATTATATGTGAACCAGTCATTTTTGCGTACGATATTAGACAAAGTGGTTTTACCAACGCCAGACATACCAATGATGGTGACGGCTTTGTGTGACCAGTCTAAAAATTCGTTACCCGATGAAAATTTCATCTCTTAGTCCTTTACGCAAAAATTCGTAAAGCTTTAGTAGCTTAACGCGGCATTGGCGGCAAGGTTTGCAGTGCAGTTATTACGGCCTCGTGTAGGGGTTCTGGTCCGTTAGGCAGGGTGTCAATAAAGGCGCGAACATCTTTTTCTAAAATGCCGATGGTGTTGGCTTTGTCGTAAGTCTCTTGCGCCCATTCCGTTTGATTGAAACTTGAACCGAACCATGTTTGGCCAGAGCTTTTATCCATGACTGATAATAACAGATCTTTTTCAACCCCAAGGCTGGCTGCTTGCGTGATAACATTGCGGACGGCGGCAACCGTTGTGGCGGCAACAAAATTGTTCAGCACCTTGATGGTCATGCCAGCGCCAAGGTTGCCAAGTTCAAAGGTTTTATTGCCCATTGCATCAAATAAAGGGCGCAATGGTGCGATTTGTTCATCTACACCGCCGACCATGAATGTTAAAGTTCGGGCAATGGCAGCTTGTGGGCCGCCAGACATTGGCGCATCAATCAGTTCAACATCATCAGGCAAAAGTTGGCGTAACTCTTTAATGAATAAGGGGGAGACGGTTGAGGACACAATAAAGGTTTTAGGCGGGGTGGTGGTTTTGAATATGGCTTGATCGTTAAAGCATAAATCCAAAATCTGGTGTTTATTGCGGACAACACAGATGACGGTGTCGCAATCATTGGCAAATTTGGCTGGGTTTGCGATCATATGGGGTTTGAAGTTGCCAAATTGAGTGATGGGTTTTACATCAAAGCCTTTGACGCTAAAACCTGCATCTAGCAATGCTTTTGCCATTGGCAGGCCCATGGCGCCACAGCCTGCAACGCCAATTTGTTGAGTCTTATGAGGCATTTAAAAGGCTTTGGTTAGAGACAGATTTAAACCGTGGCTTGAGTAGCGTGAAAATGCTGAATTTGATGTGCTTTTTGTGTAGCTGTATTCAATGCGCGGGGCCAAACCAAACATCGAAAAGTCGCGTTTGGTAATTGAGGCATTGAAGTTAAAACGGGTGTCTCTTTGGGGTTTTCCCAATAAGGGAAAGTCGCCATCAAAATATTTCTTTGTGACCTTGCCTTCACCATAATATGTGATGCCAAAGGGCAGTTCCTTATAGAGTGCAAGGCCACCATAACCTGACCAAAAGTCTAAATAATTGCGGCGCGTGCCAGTGCGTTGACCACCGATAAGCGCATAAAGAACGGTGTCGGCAGATATGCCATAAGAGAAACGGAAATCTGCTGTTGATGTGCCGCCGTTGCGGTAATCGGCAATTTTAAATTTTGTCCGTAAATGGCGAAATTTTGTAAATACGCGAACTTTCTGGTTTATTTTATGGGTGATCGTAACCTGGGGACCAACTTCCAAAATAAACTCTTTGGCACCTGACCAGCGCTGAGATGCTGTCATCCCGAGTGAAACCTGCCCTGATTTATATTTGCGCACGACAGAAACATTTTGTGAAACAATGCGATCATCAAAAGTTTTACCAGCGTATTCGGTAAAGTTTACACCAGCCCCAACAATGAGCGATAAATCTTTACCGGGGTGGAATGTGTATGACGCATTTGCGCCGCCACGATAACCAATGCCGCTTTTAACCCGTGAATTGGCATCAACGGTGAAGGGGAGGCCGCCAATCAGGATGGTTCGGCGTGTTGTGCCATTATTAAAGTTGGTGCTTGGTGCCATCGAGGCATATGCCGAAAGTTTCCACGGTCGTCTGGCATCAATCGCATCGATAAAACGGTCGAATTGTTTAGCTGCTTCTGGTGTGGGTGCTGCTTCAGAAAGTAATTGCAAGTGGTGTTTGGCACCATCGTCTTTTTTCGCCAAAAATAAAGTGTGTGCCAGTTCAGCGCGAACCATGGTGAGTTTTGGGTTATTTGCCAGAACAGTGCGGAAGTTTTTTTCAGCTAAATCGTAATCACCACGAGATTTTGCGATGAGACCATTTAAAAACAGTGTGCGGTTTTGGGCGTGTTTGTTGGTAAATGGGGTGGCTTTTAACAGGCGTTCGGCTTCATCGGTTACGCCAGCTTTAATCATGCGTAAAAGAATTCTAAAACGTCTGTTTTCTGGTACGGCTGCAAAGCTTGTATCGCTTGCGCCTGTCTGAATAGGGGTAGCTTGAGACCAGCCTGGTGTTGTTGATGCAGATAAAAATGCAACCATCAAGACAACAGCAAGAGCGCCGTATGAAGGGCGCTCTTTTTGTCTGAATGTTGATTTGTTTGTTGGACTTAGATGCACTATCTATTGCCTTGGAATACGCCGCGTATGGTTATGAAACCGCGCCTGTTTTCTTCGTACGGGGAACGCCCGTCATCTGGATTAACACTTGTTGTTTCTGAAAATACAGTGCCTGCGGTTTCTTCTGCATTTGGCCCATAAAAGGCACCATTAACAGCGTTGTTACCAGTTACAACAGTATTGGGGCCTCTGGTTGTGCCTGAATATGTGCTGTCAGTTATGGTGCCACTAAAGGTATAGTTGTGGAACGGGCGTGAAGTTTCATTAGTTCCGATGGTTATATATCCAACCGCTGGATCAAATTTGCGCCATGTGAGGTTATCGATCACGCCGTTTACAGAGCCTGCACCAAAGTCAGCATTTACCGTGGTATCACCAGTCACGCGCCATGTGCCGTTTGGATCCCAGTCTTGTCCCGCATTCGTTGATGGGTCGGCATTAAACGGATCGTTGACAGCTCGCGGGCGCTCGAGCCAGTTTGATGTTACGGCGGTGCCACCAAATTTGCCATTATAGGTGGCAGTTGCAGCGGGGAGACCGCTGGTTGGGGTTAGGTCACCATCGTGGAATATAGAAACATTGTTCTGGTTTGCAGCGGATTCTGCAAAGTAAACGGTGTATTGGCCCACTTGAGAATATGCATAACTCCAAATTTGCAATTCAGCGTCAGTGGTGGAATTGATCCGACGATACTCTTTATAGCCACTAAAGTTGGCACCTTGATGTAACCCATCAAATGCAGGGTTAAATACTGTGGTGCTGAACAGATTCATTTCGATTGGGTCTGCCCAGGTCATTTCTGAAAACCCGGTGTTTACAGAAACCGTTGCGGTTTCAACATTGATGCCGCCGCCTGCATTTTCAACGGCAACATCTGTGCGCCCTGCGCCTGTTACAGCAAAGGCATTGTCATTAAAGGCAAATGAGGTACTGCCTGTTGTGTTGTTTTGACCTGTAGAGGTCGCGTTGGCGTTACCTGTTGCATCACCACCCGTTGTCCCGGTAGTTGCATTATCTGTTGCGGCAATCGATGTTGTCGTGACTTTATCTACAGAGCTACACCCGCTTAAAACCAAAGCGGTGGTGCCTAAAAGTGCAAAAAGGTAACTGGTACGCATCAAACGTCTCTTTCACAAAACAAACTAACTAATTTTGTAAAAAATGGACCTTCTAGGTTAATATTAGCTGAACAAAGGCAATAAAGTTCGGTTTTTTTAGTTAATGCGTGGTTGGTATAAAAACGTCATTTTTGGCTGATTTTCACAGTAAAGTGCTAAATCAAAAGGTTAATTCAACGTCTTTCGCGCCGTGCCATAAATGCAAGGCGTTCAAAAACAGAAACGTCCTGTTCATTTTTTAACAGAGCACCATGTAAAGGGGGGATGACCTTGTTGAGATCACTTTCGCGCAATGTCTGAGGGGATACATCTTCATTGAGCAAAAGTTTAATCCAATCGAGCAATTCAGATGTTGATGGTTTTTTCTTTAAGCCGGGAATTTCGCGAATGTTGTAAAAAACATTGAGTGCTTCGGCGACCAGGTGTTTCTTCAAACCTGGGAAGTGGACTTCAACGATTTCACGCATGGTGTCTGGATCGGGGAATTTGATGTAGTGGAAAAAGCAGCGACGCAGGAATGCATCAGGCAGTTCTTTTTCGTTGTTTGAGGTGATGATTACAATCGGACGTTGCTTGGCTTTAATTACTTCACCGGTTTCATAAACGAAAAATTCCATCTTATCTATTTCCTGCAACAGGTCGTTTGGAAATTCGATGTCGGCTTTGTCGATTTCATCGATAAGCAGAATAGGGCGATTTTCATGGGTAAAGGCTTCCCACATTTTGCCCTTTTTAATGTAGTTTGAGATGTCATGAACTTTTTCATCACCCAGTTGGCTGTCACGTAAGCGAGAAACGGCATCATATTCATATAAGCCCTGTTGGGCTTTGGTGGTGGATTTGATGTGCCACTCGATCAGGGGGGAATTTGTTGCTTTGGCAATTTCATGAGCCAGAACTGTTTTGCCAGTACCTGGCTCGCCTTTGATTAACAATGGGCGCTCAAGAACAATGGCCGCGTTTACTGCGACTGCTAAATCTTTTGTGGTGATGTAGTTTTGAGAACCGTCAAAGCGCATTGTTTAATTCCGTATTGTTTTTGCCTATGTTGAGTGTGCAAATTTTTATCACTATCATTGTTTGAAAACCTATAAAGCACGTCACCTTTTATGATACCACTTTTGTGACTTAACAGGCATGTTTTAAGCCATTGTTATTATGCATGTCTTTAATCCTGAAATCGGCAACCGCTTTTGGCAGACATGCTATAGTCTGTGTAAACAAGCATGACAATGATGTCATTTGAATTTTTTTGGTTTGAATAATGACTTGCAGTTCATCAAATATGTGAAAATTTAAAAATTTTGATTGTTCTAATGTCGCAGTCTCGATATAACGCGGCAGCGGTTAAAAAACTAACTTGAATATTACGGGGAACGGCATGCTTGCTTCTAATGACTCGAAATATGTTCTCGATGAGAACGAACCTTTCATGAATGAAAATCAGCAGGAATATTTTCGGCTGAAACTTTTGGCCTGGAAAGAAGAGCTTTTGAGCGAAAGCCGCAATACGATTGCTAATCTTAAAGAAGAAAACAAACAGCAGGCTGATGCTGCTGATCGCGCTTCATCTGAAACTGACAGGTCACTTGAATTGCGCTCTCGCGATCGCCAGCGCAAACTGATTGCCAAAATTGATGCTGCGTTGTTGCGGTTGAAAGAGGGTACATACGGGTATTGCGATGATACTGGTGAGCCTATTGGTTTACGCCGCCTTGATGCGCGCCCGAGTTCAACACTTTCCATTGAAGCGCAAGAAGCGCACGAGCGACGCGAAAAAGTTCATAGAGACGATTAAACAGACCAGTGCTTGGTTTTTGTGTAAAATGTTAAAAAACTCGCGATTAAGCATTTGCTTGTGATTGAATTATCT
>JALWJW010000002.1 GCA_026996935.1 Hyphomicrobiales bacterium | reverse complement strand
TTACAGGGCGATTGGGTCATTGCTTGTGATGGCGCGACATCGTCTGTGCGCAGTATGGTTGGGTTAGATTTTGTCGGGCGGGTTTTTGAAGACAATTTCCTGATTGCCGATGTTATTATGGACGCTAATTTTCCAACCGAAAGATGGTTCTGGTTCGATCCACCCTTTAACCGTGGACAATCTGCATTACTGCACAAACAACCTGATGGGGTTTGGCGCATAGATTTACAATTGGGTTGGAATATCGATAAAGAAGAAGAAAAGAAACCAGAAAACGTCATCCCCCGCCTCAAAGCAATGCTTGGTGAGGATGTTGAGTTTGAACTGGAATGGGTATCAATTTATACCTTTCAATGCCGCCGCATGGAAACCTTTCGCAGTGGTCGCATTTTATTTGCGGGCGATGCGGCCCATCAGGTATCCCCCTTTGGCGCTCGTGGTGCAAACAGCGGCCTACAGGATACTGATAATTTATGCTGGAAGCTAAAGCTTATCATTGAAGACAAGGCCCCAGAGGGGTTACTCGATACTTACGACACAGAACGTATCCATGGCGCTGCTGAAAACATTCTAAACTCATCACGTTCAACCGATTTTATCACCCCAAAATCTCAAACCAGTCGTCTGTTTCGTGATGCCGTTTTGAATCTGGCAGAAATCACCGAATTTGCCCGCCCCTTAGTAAATTCAGGTCGCCTTTCGGTCCCCTGTATTTATGAAGACTCACCTTTAAATGGGCCTGATGATCCTCAAATGCCTACTCGAACAAAACCGGGCTCTCCGGCAATTGATGCGCCCGTAAATGATGGATGGCTGATTGACAAATTAGGAAATGAATTTCAACTTTTAGCCATCAATGCACCTCCACCTGCATCATTAGAGGTTGATAGCATTAAAATTAAAACTCTATCGATAAATACCAATAAAGAAATTAAAAAGCGGTATTTAGGCGATACAGAAACGGCCTATTATCTCTTGCGCCCAGATCAACACGTTGCAGCACGCTGGCAGCACTTTGACCAGGCTGAAATAGAACACGCCTTGCGCCAATGCATTGGAAAAACCCTCAATGACTGATTTAATCACCAAACCTAACATTATAGACCCAGATGATTTTTATGCCCAATTACTGGAGCTTCACGAAAGTCTGACAAAGGATGAAAGTGATGCTCTAAATGCCAGGCTTATTTTGCTTCTGGCAAACCATATTGGCGATCGTAAAATCCTAACTCAAGCCTTTAATCTTGCTCAACAAGCCAACACAACCAATAAGGATAATACCTCATGAAAATTGATCAAATCCATCATGTTGCCTATCGCTGTAAAGATGCCAAACAAACGGTTGATTGGTATGTTAAAAACCTCAAAATGGATTTCGTTTTAGCCATTGCCGAAGATAAAGTCCCCTCCACTCACGAGCCAGACCCCTATATGCATGTCTTTCTTGATGCGGGAAACGGCAATGTCCTTGCATTTTTTGAACTCCCAACAAAACCTGAAATGAGCCGCGACCTTAACACCCCGCCTTGGGTACAACACATCGCCTTTAAAGTTAAAGATCGCGATACCTTGCTTGAGTTTAAACAAAACCTTGAAGATAACGGCATTGAAGTGCTTGGCGTTACCGATCACTCCATTTTCCATTCCATCTATTTCTTTGACCCCAACGGCCACCGCTTAGAGCTTGCCTGCCCCGACCCACAAGAAGATGAAATGTTAAAACGCCTTGATAGCGTTAAATGGGATATGCTGGAAGAATGGTCAAAAACCAAAAAAGCCCCCAGACACGCAGAATGGATGCATAAAAAAGAACTGAGTTCCTGACAAACCTCCTGATGTTAAAACCAACAAAAGGACAATCTCCCATAAAC
>JALWJW010000001.1 GCA_026996935.1 Hyphomicrobiales bacterium | reverse complement strand
TGCCGCTATTGAAAAACACAAGCCCGACATTTTGGGCATGTCAGCGCTTTTAACCACCACCATGCCTTATATGAAAGTTGTCATTGATACGCTGATCGAAAAAGGCATTCGCGATGATTATACCGTGCTGGTTGGCGGTGCACCATTGAACGAAGAATTTGCCAAAGCTGTTGGCGCTGATGCTTATTGCCGAGACGCGGCTGTGGCGGTTGAAACGGCCAAAGAATTTATTGCACGCAAGCACAATCAGGTCGCGGCCAGTTAAGCTCTTACCGCTGGTTAGCGCCCCTAATATGTAACAAGTTTAACAAGGCGACAATTGGCTTTTGCGCATGATGCAAAAGCCTGTTTTGTTGCTTTGTTGCATTGGCCTGATGCTGCGCCTTGGTAATCACCTGAGGTTTTCAATATCTTTTGCCAACTTGCAATAATTGGTGCGGGTGATAATGCGCAGGCATTGTTAAAATCATTTACGGCCTTTTGCATTTGACCATCAGCCAATTCGGTTTGACCACGATAAAAATAAGCAACACCGTTTTTAGAATCAAGTTCAATCGAGCGATCAAAATCTGAAATTGCTTTGGTAAATTTTCGCATTTTGGCCAGCGCCCTGCCGCGGAACATGAAAGCCCTATGGTTTTTTGGTTGAGCTTTTATGACCGTGGTAAAATCTTTAATCGCCTGAGAATGAAATAACGATTGCGCATATGAAATGCCACGCAGAAAATGTGTGTAGATATCAAGTGGATTTAACTCAATGGCTTTGGTGTAATCTTCGCGGGCGCGATCAAACAGACCAATGTTTTGATAGGCATCGCCGCGATAACTCAAAACCTGGGCTTCTTTGGGTTGAATGGCGAGCACCGCATCAAAGTCATCAATCGCAGCATTAAACTTTCGGAAGGAGAACAAACAAATACCGCGCATTTTAAGAGCGGGCGCATAGTCACTTTTAAACTTGAGAATTTTATCAAAGCTTTCAATTGCAGGGCCGCACTTTTGCGCCTTGAAAAAGGCCACGCCGTTAAGATAATTGCGTTTGGCAATGGCTTTTTGTTTTAAGTACGCTTTGGATTTTAGTTCTGGCAGGTGAGTTTTGGTTTGAGCCAAAGCGCCACCTGATGCAATTGTGCTGATGAATATAAAGCTGGCTAATACCAAGCCTAATGCACTTAAGGCTCGCACTTTAAAAAAAGACATACTCACTCCACATAAATTCAATCTTAATTTGACTTTATAACCGATCACCAAACTTTGCCATCGCCAATATCACATCTTTCAGCCAGCACGCCCCAAATTTCAGTGTCGTCATCCATCTTTGGTCTAAAACACTTGAATTGCCAGCTTTAACACCATATATTGTGGGTAGAGACCGACCGTGGGGACGATTTGGATATCACAGCATCTCTGGCTATATGCGTTTTGCGCAGTACGATCAGTTATGTGTTCAAACTATAATATACTTTAGGCCCCTCCACGCATTCGCCTCATTGCGAGGAAAAGTATTTTGGCAACCAGCAGTCTTTTGTTTTGCCACAATATTTTGACATTGCATTGCACGCATAGTGCCCTGCCAAACAGGGCGTTGAGCTTGTCAAATCACGCCAGAATTTTCTCGTGTGATGAGATAATGAGAAGGATACTGTCTATGAAAAATTTAACCAGACGCACTTTATTAACAACCACCGTTGCAGGTGCAGCCGCTATTGCAGTTGGTGCCGGCTCAGGTTTTGCCTTTGCGACCACTAATGGAGATGCACTGAGCGATCATGCCAATTGCCCGCATAATCACCATGCACTTGGCCACAAACTCTCAACCCTGATTTCTGATCCCGATGTCGATGATGTGGTTAAAAACCACGCTATCAAAACAGCGTCCT